>SLNI01000094.1 GCA_007133115.1 Thioalkalivibrio sp.
ATGCGCCGCCAGGGGCTAGGCCGCTGGCTGGCCGGGAGCCTGACGCACGGACTCTGGGCGCTGTTCAGTCTCGGAGCACTGCTGGCTTCGCTGTTTGCACTGAGTGTGCGCCAGTACGATTTCGTCTGGGGCACGACTTTGCTCAACGAGCAGAGCTTCGTGATGATCCTGGGCGTGTTGTCGGCTCCGATGCATGGGCTGGGCTGGCCGGTCCCGGACGCGGGCCTGGTTGCGGTCAGCCGGATCGGCATGGTGGGCGGGGCAGGGCGCGAGGTCTGGTCGTCTTTCCTGCTCTTCTCGCTGTTGCTCTATGGGCTGGTACCCCGAACTCTGCTGGCCTTGTTCAGTCTGGCGCTCGCCCGCCGTTCGGCGGGGAAGCTGCGTCTGGATACGAGCCTTCCGGGTTATGCGCGTTTGTCCGATCGTCTGGACAGCCCGTCACGCTCGCTGGGGGTCCTCGACCCGCGCCCGAAAGATCAGGGGGTGGTCGTCGCACATCGGAGTCAAAAACCGCATCCAATCGCGGGCGAAGTGGTGTTGATCGGCCTGGAACTTGAACGCGATATTCAGCATTGGCCGCCGCGTCTGGCCGGACTCGAATGGACGACCCTGGGTCGTGCCGATGAACGTTCGCAACGCCAGGACGTGATCGCCGCCCTGCGCGCGCGCAGCGAAGCGCCCGGAGTCGTTCTGATCGTCTGCTCTCTGGCCCGGACACCGGATCGCGGGGCCGAGCGTTTTCTGTCCCTGGTTCGCGAGAGCACGGATGCTCCGGTGTGGGCGATTCTGGACGAGGGAAAACGGCTCGAGGCCCGTGGCGCGGACCGTGCGCGGCGGGTTCGTCAGTGGGAAGCCACCGTGTCGCGCGCCGGCCTTGCCTACGCGCTCGAGGTGGATCTCGATCATGCCGATCATCCCGGAAGCCGGGAACTCGCCATTCTGGTCGGTCAGGATGGTGCGCGCGCATGAGCCGAAAACTCACCATCGCGGTGGTCGGGCACACCAATACCGGCAAGACCTCCCTGCTGCGGACGCTTTCCCGCGACGAACATTTCGGTGAAGTATCGGACGAGGCGGCCACGACCCGACAGGTCGAGGGCATTCAGCTGCTGCTGTCCGATGGCAAGCCGGTACTGGTGCTGCTCGATACCCCCGGACTGGAGGATCCCGAAGGCCTGCTCGATGCGTTGGACGGTCTGTCCGGGCCCGAACGTTTCGATGGTCCCGAGCGGGTTCGACGGTTCCTCGCGAGTCCCGACGCCGACACGCGCTACGAGCAGGAGGCCAAGGTGTTGCGCCAGATGCTGGCCAGCGACGCCGCGATCTACGTGATCGATTGCCGGGAACCGGTGCTCGGCAAGTATCGCGAGGAGTTGACCATCCTCACCTACTGCGCGATCCCCGTATTGCCGGTGCTGAATTTTGTGGCCAGTGAGGCCAGTCGCGAGCCGGAGTGGCGGGAGCAGTTGGCTCGGCTCAACCTCCATGCCGTGGTCGCCTTCGACACCGTGGTATTCGACGAGGGTGGCGAGCGGCGTCTGTACGAGAAGTTGCGCACGATGCTGGACGCGTTCGATGCGCCGCTGGCACGCCTGATCGAGGACCGCCGACGGCAGTCGGAGTGGCTGCGCCGGGCCGCTGCCGAGTACCTGGCGGAACTCCTGATCGACACTGCCGGGGGTATGCGCGTGATCCCGGGAGAGATCGAACCGGAGTCGTTACGTCAGAAGATCCTCGCCCACCAGCAGGAAGTGCGGGTGCGTGAACAGGAGACCGTGGATGCGCTCCTCCGGCTCTTTCGTTTCAGTCATTCCCATTACCAGCACGAGGACCTGCCGCTGGTCAACGGCGCCTGGGGCATGGACCTGTTCAACGCCGATGCCCTGAAGCACTACGGAATCCGTCTGGGTGGGGGTGCGGCGGCGGGTGCTGCGGCAGGGGCCACCCTGGATGCAGCCACGCTGGGTGTGACGTTGGGACTCGGCACGCTCGGCGGAACCGCGCTCGGAGCGTTGCTGGGTACTTCGATCCCGCTGCGGCGACGCCTTTGGAATCGCCTGCACGGGGCCTCGGAGTGGCGTGTGGCGGACGACACCCTGCGCCTGCTGGCATTGCGTCAGTTCTCGCTGGTGCGCGCGTTGCTTCGGCGGGGGCACGCGGCGCAGACGCCGCTGGCTTCGGGATCCGACCCGGCTGTGCGCTGGTCGCGAGGGCCTCTCTCGCAACCGGTACGTGAGGCGCGCCTGAAGCCGCAGTGGTCCCGTTTGAATCCCGAGGTGTTCGATCCGTCCCGCGGCGACCGGCAGATTGCGGTGCAGCGCCTCACGGAGGAGATTCTTGCGGAATTCGTGACGTCCGATTAGGTGCCGGGCGGGTCCAATCCACGGCGCTTGCGCGCTGCCATCGGGCTTCAGACCGGTTCCAGTTCCGCCCGTAGCGCGGGACTGTGCGACTCCCAGACACCGGTATCCGTGGTACGTCCCGCAGGGTCCTGAACCACGTAACTTCGATGTCCATGGTGGCGGAGAACGCCCAGCAGGCGCTGCAGGGCATCGGCATCGTCGGCGCTGACCAGGACCGTCCGGGTTGTCGGGAGCGTCCACATCCGCGCCGCGCCGCGATGGGCGAAGGGCATCGAGATTTCCGAAAGACCGGTGTCGTCCAGCCAACGGGCGAGATCCTCGGTGCTGCCCATGACCAGAAGCGGCGCCCGGTCGTCGAAGGTGTCCGTCTGCTCGGGGCTGCGTCCAAGCAGGGCACTCGCGAACGGTTCCAGTCCATCCTGCAGCGCCAGCAGGCGTGTGTCGGGGTTCAGCGTGACCGTGCGCAGGATTGTGGGCGGGTCGCTCAACCGACGAAGGACTTCATGCGCGGGATCGGCTTCGAGTGCGCGCGCCGGGCGTTCCAACGGGATTCGAAAATCGGTGCGGCGCTCGCTCAGAACCACCACGTGGCGTTCGCTGCCCGTTTCGTGATGTACGACCAGCGGAACGCGCAGTGGCCAGGGCGGTTCCTCCTGCACCTGTGCCAGGGTTCCCTCGAGGATCCAGCGTTCGCCATCGAGTCGCTGGGCAACCGAATGCAGCGTCAGTTCGGGCAGGCCGGATCGACGGATCCAGGAGTCGAAGAACACGCCGAGTTCACGCCCGGCGGCATCACTGAACGCCCGCTCCAGGTCGTCCCAGCCAGCCTTCTCGAACAGGTGTCGCTCCAGGATCAGGCGCGTGCCCTGGTCGAAGGCCTCGGGTCCGATGTCTTCACGGAGCATCTCGAACAACAAGGCGCCGCGGTTGTAACCGATGATGCGGTTTGCGCCCTGATTGCCCCCGCGGAATTGGCTCAGGGGGTGCACTCTGTCTGCCGGTAGCGCGGCGAGGTCGAGGAGCCAGCGATACCGTGTCTGTGCGTCCTCACCTCGCCTTTCGTCCAGAAAGTAATCGGCCATGAAGGTCGTCAGTCCCTCGGCCCAGTTGCCGCGCACGTAGTCGATGCGAACCCCGGTGCCCCACCAGTTGTGCATCAGCTCATGCGCAAGGGAGGTTCGGGGAATGAACGGCAGCGGGATCACGCGTTCACCGAGGAGCGTAAACCCCGGGAATGCGAATCCGATCGGCATGGGCGTGGCGGCAATGGTGAAGCTTCCAAAGGGGTAGGGTCCCGCGCGCTGGGCGAAAAGCCGGAGATATTCGGCCGAATGCCCGAGGTAGATTTCGGCGTGTGCTGCGTCGAGATCCGCCGGAAAGAGGGTTCGAACGCGGATGCCATCGACGTCGACACTGCGTTCCTGCCACGGTCCGGTTGCCAGCACAATGCCGTCGGTGCGCGGATGTGTGTAGACGGCCGAGTACCCGTCCCCGGTGGTTTCGTTCTGTGCGGAAAGGGTCCCGGTGGCAACAAAGCGCTGCCCTTCGGGTACGGTCGCGGTCAGCCGCAGCGCGAAGGTCTCGACCTCGTCGAAGGTCGGATACCACCCCGTTTCGGGTGGCAGAAAACCGCCGCTCTCGCGCAGGAACACACGCCCACGCGCTGGATCGCCGTCGGAAATCGTACCCTGCCACCGGAGTCGGACGTCCCTACCACCCCTCGGGATCCGGAGGCTGTAGGCTTCGGGTCCGGTGCGCTGGATGTTCAACGCATGGCCTTCGCTTTGCGCTTCCTGGAGAGCGAGGCCGTCACGGAGCCGGAGTGGGTGGCGGCCCGCCGGAAGACTCACGTCCATCTGACCCGAAATCAGGCCTTGCACGGGATCGATCTTCACTTCAACGAATTTCTGGATTTCCTGCGCGGCTGCCTGCAACGGGAAAACGAAGCCCAATGCGATTGCCGCGGCCAACGACGGACGCAGGAACGCACGGCAGGGATTCGGTGCGTGGCCGCGGATTCGGGGGCATCGCATTGGGCTCATTCCGGGTCGCCAGGGAAACGCGCCAGAATCTCCAGGGTCTTTCCGTCACGCCGGACCGTGAGTGGGAGCACCGAACCGGGGATCTGGCGCCGTATTTGGCTGACCAGGTCCTGCGTCTGCACGAGTGTGCGTCCGCCCGCCTCGGTCAGGAGGTCGCCCGCGGCCAATCCGGCTTGTTCCGCGACCGACTCCGAAGCGACATGCTGGATGCGTACGCCATCAGTGTCGTTCTCGATCCGCACCCCCAGCATCATGGGTCTCGGTGGTTCGTGAAGATCGCCGGCGGCGATGCCGAATAACGCGTCGGCGATGCCGGGTAGTGGGGAGATGCAATCCTCGCGCGTGTCCCACGGCATCAGGGAGCGGACCCGGGTGATCCCCAGATCGCGAAGCTGGTGCGGTACACCGTACCCGTGCACGAGATGCCCGGATCCGATAATCCCGACCGCCAGCGTTCCCTGGTGTGCGGCATCAGCCAGACCCGCGGCCATGGCGCGGTCCCAGACGAGCTGCGCCGCTACGAAGCGATCGACATCGGCATGGTCGCCACCGGTCGGATGGGTAGATAGAATTTGGTTCAAGTACTCTTTGTAAGCAACTGTTGCATCGATAGGAGGGCGAATATTGAAGCGCTCACTCTCGGGCACGGAGTCCCAGCCCTCTCTCGCCAGGCGTTCGATCAGTGGGCGCTCCAGGTTGATTGCCACCAAAGGCAGGCGTTGCACGCGTGCGAAGTGCAGGATGGGCATATATAGCTGCGGGTCGAAACCCCAGGAGGCGTTCCACTGTGTCCGGCTGATGAACTCCGCTTCGGATAATTCACCGCTTACCCAGGCATCCAGTACCGGCTGCGCCTCGCGGGGCAGCATCTCCAGCCCGATGACGATATCCGGTCGGTACGCATGCAGGGCCGCGAGCGTGTGCATCTGCCAGCGGTGATGTTCCATTCGGTCGTGGGACTCGCCGAGGAGAACGACTTCGGCGTTGGCCAGATCCTGGAAAAGCCGATCCGCGGCAATGGGGTCTCCGCCCGCTCCGAGCCATTGTCCGGGGGCGGGGCACCCGGTGGTCCCCGCGACTTCTTCGGCGGAAGTCGATAGTGTGGGGCGCAGTGAAGCCGCAAGCGCGATGACCGATGCCACGGCCGCAAGCGTGAGGAGTGTAACGCGCGTTGCACCGCTCACCGCGGACTTCCGTCATCGATGCAGAGTGGGGGCGGGGCGGGATGGTCGAGTGCAGGCGAGCATGACAGGCAGATCATCGAGTGTCTCCGAGGCAGGCATGCGCTTGGGAGTCCGAAGACCGCTGGAAGTTCGATACGCGTTCAAGTGAACCCCCTAAAGCCGTTGTCGGCCTCAGGGAAGCGATGTCATGCGCCCGTCGGCTTTACTGCCGGGGGTGTGAATCGCGGCAGTGCCGCATGTCAACCCGCGGGTGGTTCGCCGCTCTTTTTCACGAGGAACCATAACAGCCCGACAATCACGAGGATCGACGCTCCCAGGGCTGCGATGGTGAGATAGACGATGACGTCACCATATTCCATGCCGAACCTCCTTCCATATTGGCACTGCAACACGTAAGAGCATAGGCGGTTCCAGGCCCGGACGGCAAGGGATCTTCGGAGGCTCTTACCCGGACACGGCAGGGGGGTGTGAGAGCCGCGGTTCGGCGGGTCTCGAATCTTGTATTCTGGGGGAGAACGATGCTTGCCAGTGCATAGTGCGATGAGTAAGGTACTGAAGCCAAAACAAGAAGAGTCCGCTCACGCGGATGGGCGCATTCGAGCGGACCGTATCGAGCGTCGAACGGTCGGCACTCAGGGTGATTGGGGATGATTCAGCGAGACTTCCGGCAGGACGAACCACGAAGTCTTGCCACCGGGTCATTGCAGTCGCAGGGCGGTTCGCGTGAAGCCGATCGACTCGATGTGTTGCGGGTCCGCGGTCAGGATGCGGGAGGTGGCCGTTGATCGACGGGGATTCAGATGCAGTCGATCTGCCTCGGGTCCTCGTCGCGTCCAGGGATCGTGACACGCGGAAAGGGTGGGTGCAGGGTTTGCAGGGTGAGGGGTTCAACTGCCAGGCCGTCAGCACGGCAGGCCAGGCACGTGGGGCACTGCACCGGGGAACCTTCAAGATTGCGGTCGTCGAGGACGGCCTGTCGGGTGGCGATGTTCTTGAAGTGTGGAGTCACAGCCGGAGCGATGCCCGGCCGGGGCT
This sequence comes from Thioalkalivibrio sp., assembly GCA_007133115.1. GTDB lineage: Bacteria > Pseudomonadota > Gammaproteobacteria > Ectothiorhodospirales > Ectothiorhodospiraceae > Thioalkalivibrio. Next base: position 6,625 of record SLNI01000094.1, read on the forward strand.
GGTCTTCGTTGGGCTGGAGCCCTGGGGAGATCGGCGGACTCACGTGTTGAGCCAGGGTGCCGACCACTATCTCTGTCGTCCGGTGCAGCCGGTCGAACTCTTGTACACCGTGCGCAATCTCATGCAGCGAATCGATCCCGGCTGGAACTGGGGATGGACGCTGGATCCCCTGAGATGGCGCCTTCTTGCCCCCAACACGCGAAGCCTGCGGTTGACTCTGAAGGAGAAGATTCTGCTGCGGGCGTTGATGGAGCGCGCGGGGACGCCGATCCCGCGCGATGAACTTGCCTGGTTCCTCGAAGCGGACCCTCGGGTGAAACATTCCCGAGGTATGGATATCATGGTGCGCCGGTTGCGCAAAAAGATGAGCGACACGCTCGGGTTGGATGCGCCCCTGATGACTTTGCACGGGGTAGGATACGCGTTCACCGCGAAGGCCACGGTTCTGGAGGAAGAACTGGTGGCGGACGAAATCGATGAGACGTCCGACGGGAGTCCGTCGTCAAACTGAACCTGCGTACCCAAGGGAAGCTCGTGCTATGTCAATCCAACCCGTGATTCTGGCGGGCGGTGCCGGCTCGCGCCTCTGGCCACTGTCCCGCGCTGAATATCCCAAACCCTTCATTCCCTTGCTGGGTGAGACGTCGTTGTTCCAGGCGACGCTGGGGCGTACTCGAGCACTGAACGGTGCGCAGCCGCCGATCGTTGTCTGCAATGAATCGCAGCGCTTCCTCGTGGCGGAGCAATTACGGG
>SLNI01000095.1 GCA_007133115.1 Thioalkalivibrio sp.
GCGCGCTGATCCTCAGCGGCGGCCACCGCATGGATCCAGGTCCGTTGCACGTCGCGGGCGAATTCCACGAAGGCAATATCAGCCCGCGCCCGTTCAAGCGCCCCCATGTCCGGGCCAACGAACAACTCGGGGCGCCGGGACAACGCGATCCGGAGGGCCTCCGTGACCGAGAGGGGTTCGCGTGCCACGTCGTCGGGTTCCGATTGACGCGGCAGGTTCGCAGCCTCCCAGCGCAGAATATCGATATGCCCACGGCTGAAGGCCCCAACCGTATCGTTGGCCGAGCGCCAGTCGTCTTCGCCCATCGTCGTGCCCGCTTCCGGCAAGCGGTCGAAGCCGGGGTAGGCGACCGGCGGCGCGGACGACGCCGGATCGTACGGAGCCGTCGTCTCCGCCAGGACAGGCCCGCTGCCTGCGAGCAGCACAAAAAGGAATGCGGTCAGTCGAATCAAGCGCTGTCTCCTGTTTCCCGGGTACCTGCGGCCAGAGTTGCCCCCGAGGGGCTTCACGGCACAATGCATCATGCGGCCCCGATCCTTACCGCCGGCTGATCGCGGGATTACAACTTTGTCAGTTTGGACACGTGCGCGGGCAGGCGCCGGACCATCGGCATCCAGGCACGGCCTGGCTGTCTCAGGCACCGGGCGCTGACGCGGTCGTGAGCAGAGCGGTGACCAGAAGAATCCCGCCCACGAGGCTGAGCTCGGCGACGAAACTGCTGCGCAGACGCCCCCTGGCAAACGCCGCACCCCGCTCCAGAGACGGCACGAGTCGCCACTTGTTCCAGGCCGCGAAACCGAGCAGGACCGAGACCAGAGCAATCTTGAACAGCAGCCATTGCCCGTAGGCAGTCGTCACCAGCGGCCACACGCCTCCGACCAACCACCAGGCCAGAAGCAGGCCCGACAGCACGAGCAAACCCACCGCGACCGTGGCTACGCGGCCGAATCGGGACAGAATCCTGCCCGGCATCGGATCGTCCAACGGAAAGCCCGCCAGGCGATACAATGGGAGGAACGCACCGATCCAGAAAGCGACCGCAGCGAGATGGGCCATGAGCAGTCCGCCCAGAAGCCAACGCGGGTCGGCCCGTGTATGCCCGACCTGGCTGAACGACAGCAGCACCACAACGGCGCCCATCAGCGCCAGGACCTTACCGATCCGCCGCAGGCCCCCGCGCTCGATGACCATTGCTTGCAGGAGCAGCAGACCAGCCAGGCTCATCCCCGTGCGAACGCCGAGCGGGCTCTCGAGAACGACACCCAGCAGCATGGGGTCCACTGCCGCTGCCCAGCTGCCGCCACCCAGAAAACCCGCCTGCAGGGGCCACCGCACCAGAGTCGTCAGGATGGCCACCCAGGCCGCCACGAGCAGGCCACGGGTGAGCGTCCGCCGCACCGATGCCGGGCAATCGGGAAATGCCATTGCGAACAACAGCGAACCGACAGCGAACAGGCTGCTGCCGTACAACATGGCAGCCGACAGGACCATCAGCACGGCCCAGGCGTCGAGTTCTCCCAGGACCCCGAGTCCGGTCATGCGTCAGCGGACAGTGAAATAAAACTCGTCGAACATCGAGTGTCCGTCCTCGGCCAGCCCACGCCATTTCACGGTGTATTCGCCGGGTTCGAGGGTCGTGACCGGTCGCGCTTCGAAACGGTCGACAACATCCCGTCCGGGACGCTCGCTCAGCTCGACCACACCCCGAGGCCCCCGCACTTCAAAAAAAGTGATCCTCATGCCGTGATCGAACCACACGGCGATTTGTTCGGGCGCCCCCTCGACCGACGCACCGTCCTCCGGGTAGGTCCCTTCCTGTTGCGCATGCGCCCATAGTGGTGATGCCAGCGCCAACAGCACTGCCAGAACACCCCAATGGATCGTCTGCCTCAGATATCCCGACATATTCCGGTTCTCCTGGATGCGGCGCGGCGAGCAGTCTCCCCGCGAGACGCCTGAACCGGCGTCGGATCTGCCTACCGAGCGCTAGCATGCCAGACCTCCGCGAACGCCAGGCTGACGGCTCCATTACATCTTTGTCATTTTCCCCACCCTGCGCGCGCCGATGGCAGAATGAAGGGATGCAGATACGTTCGGGCTCCCCGTGAAGATTCTCATCGTCGAGGACGAACCGAAGACCGGCGAATACCTGCGGCAGGGGCTCAGCGAAGCCGGGTTCGTGGTCGATCTCGCGCGCGACGGCCTCGACGGCCTGCACCTAGCCACCACGGGAAGCTACGACCTCCTGCTGCTCGACGTGATGCTGCCGCGCATGGACGGCTGGACGGTACTGCAGGCGCTGCGGGCCTCGGGACGCGAACTCCCCGTTCTGTTCCTGACCGCGCGCGACGAGGTCGAGGACCGGGTGCGGGGGCTGGAACTCGGCGCCGACGATTACCTGGTAAAGCCATTCGCATTCTCCGAGTTGCTCGCACGCGTGCGCAGCCTGCTCCGGCGCGGCCGCAGCAAGGAGTCCGAGGTTCTCACCGCCGCCAATCTGGAGATCGACCTGCTGCGGCGTCGGGTATCGCGTGGCGGGACGCGAATCGAACTCACCGCCAAGGAATTCGCGCTGCTGGAACTGCTGGTACGCCGGCAGGGCGAGGTTCTTCCCCGCTCCCTGATTGCATCGCAGGTCTGGGACATGAATTTCGACAGTGACACCAACGTCATCGAAGTAGCGGTTCGCCGCCTGCGCGCGAAGGTCGATGAACCGTTCGAGCCCCGGCTGATCCGCACGGTGCGCGGCATGGGCTATGTTCTCGAGGTTCCCGAAGACCGATGAACGGAAATCGAGCGTGATGAGCAGGGCCTTGCGACGACCGCGCCGGCCGCTCTCCCTGACGACTCGGCTGGCGCTGGTATTCGCCGCCATGGCAGCCGGTCTGTTGTTGACCCTCGGGTTGTGGCTGGGCCACGCGGTGGAACGCCACTTCGATGAACTGGACGCGCATGATCTTGCGGCCAAACTTGCGGCCATCGGTCATCTGGTGGCCCGTACCGGTAGCGAACAGGCGCTGGAAGACCTGCCCCGACGCCTGCGCGATGTGCTGGTCGGCCACGACAACATCGGGGTCCTTCTTCGCGACGAGGAAGGCGTGGTGGTGTTCGGCGCGCAGCTCTCCGTTTTCGAACCGGCACGACTGACCGGCGAACCCACCCCCGGAGCGGAGTACGCCTGGATGCGGGACGGGCGCCATTTCATCGCCCGGGAACAGGAATTTCTGCTGCCCTTGCCCGAACCCAGGCCGCTACGTGCCGTGGTGGCGCTCGATGTCAGCCACCACGTGCATTTTCTCGATCAGGTGCGCCTGCAACTGAGCGCCGGTACGGCCCTGGCCGCGGCATTCGCGGCTCTGCTCGGCTGGCTTGCCACCCGCCAGGGCCTGCAGCCCCTGGCGCGGGTCACCCGAACCGCCCGCAGGCTCTCCGCCGAGCAGCTGGGCGAGCGAATTCCCGAGCGCGACGCACCGCCGGAGGTACGGGAACTCGCCGAGGCCTTCAACGGCATGCTCGATCGCCTGGAGCGTTCATTCCAGCGCCTGGGCCACTTCTCCGCGGACATTGCGCACGAACTGCGCACTCCCGTCTCGAACCTGATGACCGAAACGCAGGTGGCCCTGTCGCGTGCGCGCGATGCCAGGGATTACCGCGAGACGCTGCACTCCAACCTGGAGGAGTTCGAACGCCTCGCGCGGATGATCGGCGACATGCTGTTCCTGGCCAAGGCCGACAACGGGCACCTGCCCCAGCCGGCGGAAGCCGTCGTGCTCGAAACCGAGGCGCGGGCACTGCTCGAGTTCTATGAGGCATTGGCCGAGGAACAGGGAGTCGAACTGGAACTGGCAGGGTCGGGCACCGTCATCGGGGACCGCCTGATGCTGCGCCGGGCCGTATCCAATCTGCTTTCCAACGCACTGCGCCACACCGAGCACGGCCTGAGTGTCGGCATCCGGATCGCGCGCGTGGGTGACGAAATCGTGCTCGAAGTGCGCAATCCAGGCACCACGATCCCGGCCGACCGGTTACCGCTGCTGTTCGATCGCTTTCATCGTGTCGACACATCGCGCTCGAGTCAGGGCGAGGGCGCCGGGCTGGGTCTGGCCATTACCCGCTCCATCGTCGAGACACACGGCGGGCATATCGAAGTGGTATCGGAAGACGGTGTCACCACCTTTTCGATCTTCCTGCCCGCCGCAGACATGGCGCGATCCGCGCGCCGCATGGCCCACTAGTGTCCTGACTCAGGACACCAGGGGCTTAGCGTGAAAAACCAGCCACGGAATCACACGGAAAACACGGAAAATGAAACGGATCAAACCCCTTGTCCGTGTCGGCCCGTGTTTTCCGTGGCTCGGCTTCTGATAGTTCAGGGTGGCCGTTGGCCATGAGAGTTAATGCCGGAACGCCGGCACCGTGTTCCCAACGTCGGCCGGTTCCGGTAGCTCCGAGGGCACGGCCGCAAGCCGAGGATCTTCATCCAGCCGATACACATCCACGGACACCGAAAGTTCGTGACTTTCGCCACCACCACGCACGACACCCCGGATCGGGGCGATATCGCTGTAATCCCGGCCCCATGCCAGGGTGATGTAGCGCTGATCGGGTACGGTCTCGTTGGTCGGGTCGAATTCCAGCCAACCGAGCGTGGGGTCGTAGAGCGCGAACCAGGCATGGGTCGCGTCCGCACCGACCAGCTTTGCCGCGCCCTCGGGCGGCACGGTTTCCATGTAACCGGACACGTAACGTGCGGGTATGCCCAACGCCCGTGCACAGGCGATTCCGAGATGGGCAAAATCCTGGCAGACCCCGACCCGGTTCTCGATAACCTCTTGCAGTGGGGTACTGACCTCCGTCTGTCCCGATCGATACCTGAAATTCCGGTGGATGAAGCACGAAAGCTGCCGTCCGAAAGCTTCGATGCTCTGCTCCGTATCCTGTTCGAAACCCAGGCGCGGAAGGAGCCCGGGAATGGCCGGAAGCAACGCGGACGGCTGACTCATCAGGCGGGCATCCAGTGCTTCCGGGGAGCGGTCTGCGGACAACAGCTGCCGGGCACGTGCCAACGGCAGTGGCGGAGCGAAGAGCAATTCGGCCTCGGCGGGGAAGCGGGTGACCTCGGCGACCGCAGTCACGCTCCACGCTGTGTGCGCCTGGTCGATACAGAGCACGTTCGCCGAATTACCGAAGGAATCCACGTACTCGGACAGGTATCGGGCCTGAGGGTCGATCTTCATGTGGAACTGGTCCAGGCGCTGCAGGGGCCAGGTCCTTGGCTTGAGCCGCAATTCGTTCAGACTCCCGTGCACCGTTGCCGGATACCGGTAGTGGGTGGTATGGGTGACCCGGTATCTCACACGCGTTCCCTGCCCACCAGTGGGAGCGTCGGCGCGGGTGCCAGAAAATGGGCGAACAAACCCTGGTACACCGCCGTGAACTCGCGCTGTTCCTCCGCGAGAAAAGCGTCGAGTCGCGCACGTATCGGTTGTTCCGGTTCGATCCACTCCGTGGCCAGCGCCATGCGCAGGTGGGAGCGGGCCTGTTCCAGATGCCGCGCGTATTCCGGAAGGCGTTCACCGGGATCCAGGCGGGGCAGCGTCTCGGCGTGTTCCAGCAACCGCTCCACCTGGTAGATCAGAGCGCGCGGGTTCTCCGGTTCCAGCAGCAGCAGATCCAGAAGGCCCTGCGCATCCCGCTTGCCGACCGGCAGGGAACGGAATTCGGACAGGCTCTCGGCAAAGGCCAGCACCATGTCGTTCAACAACGCCTGTTGACGCGGTTCCAGCGGCAACACCAGGGTTGAACGCAGCAGCGAGGCCAGCAGCAGACCGCGCTCAAGCCGCCGACCGCAATCAATGAAACGCCAACCATGCCGACGCAGCATGCTCTCGTGCGTCAGGCCGGAGAGCGCCAACAGATGCACGGTAAGATCGTCCAGAATGCCCTCGGCGGCGAAAGGATCGCGCAGCGTCGCCAGCGGTTGCGCAATCTCGCGCAAGCCGGTCAGAACCCGCACGCTCTCCGCCGAGAGTCGGTCACGCAGAGCATTCGCCGTATTCTGCAAGGCGTTCAGGGCCGCGGGAATGCTGCCGGGAAGCGTCGAGTCCGTCAGCAGGCGCAGTAATTCAGGCTCGGGATCCTCCAGAAACCGCCCACGACCATCCTTGCCGACAAAGCCCGGATAGCTGCCGCTCAGGTGGGTCAGCGCACTCAGCATCTGGGCGGTGGCTTCAGCCTTTCCCCGCGACTCGAATCGAGTCGTCTGCAGCCGACGGAGGATCAACCGCATCCAGCGAATCAGCCCTTCCGCACGCTCCGCGTAGCGCCCGGCCCACAGGAAATTGTCCGCGACCCGGCGGGACAGACTGGACGGATGCAGGATACCCAGCTCCGCCTCGGCCACGGGTTCGTCGGGCCCGATCGGCGCACGATCGGGGCGCAAGACCCAGGTATCCTTGCTGACGCCGCCCTCCTGATTCGACACCAGGCGGGTTCCCGGTCGACTGGCGGCGCGGGTCAACCCTCCCGGCAGCACCGTGAAGCCCGAGCGACCCTGGCAGACGAAAGCCCTGACCGTCCCGTGCCGCGCCTCGAGCGAACCGGACTGGCTCAGGCAGGGCATGGTCGACAAACCGATGTGCTCCTGGCCCACGAACCGCGTCGGTTGTGCGCGGATCTGCGCACAGAGGCGCGTGCGCTCCGCCTCCGACATCTCCGAGAGGAACAGCGGACGGCCTCCCTCGGAACGGTCGATGCTGCGCACGACCAACGAATCGCGATGCTGGAGGACATGCTCCAGCGACGCCGGCTCCCCGCACCACCAGGTAGCCACGGACGGCATCCGCAGTGCCTCACCCAGCGCAAAGCGCGCGATCGCGGGCAAGAAGGCGGGCCAACCGGGGCTCTCCAGCAGACCGGTGCCCAGTGCGTTCGCGACCACGACCCCACCCTGACGTACCGCTTCCACCAGACCCGCGACACCCAACCGCGATTCAGGATCGAGACTCAGCGGATCGCACCAGGCATCGTCGACGCGGCGCAGGATCACATCGACGCGTTCCAGCTGACCCAGCGTACTGAGCCAGATACGCCCGTCCCGAAACACCAGGTCCTGACCCTGCACCAGCGTCAGGCCGAGTTGACGCGCCAGCAGCACGTGTTCGAACCAGGTCTCGTTCAGCGAACCCGGCGACAGCAGCACGATGCGTGGTTCATCCACGTCCGGCCGCAGTTCGCGCAGGCTCTGGTAGAGCGTCCGGAAGAATCCGCCAAGCCCCTGCACCCCCATTTCGGCGAAGGTATGGGGCCAGGTCCGCGACAGCAAATCCCGGTTCTGCAGCGCATAACCGGCCCCCGA
>SLNI01000193.1 GCA_007133115.1 Thioalkalivibrio sp.
ATATGGACACGGACTTCCTTGCGCTACCGCTGTACGGTGAGACCAGCATTGACCAGGTGCGCGGGATCTGGTCGGTGATCGCCGCACTGGTGCTGTCATTGCTGTTCGTGATCGCGGCCAACTGGAAGCGCTTGCCGAAACTCGCGCTTTCGGTCGACAACGGCGCCAATGCTTCACTACTGCCCATCTTCAACACCGCGAGCCTGGTTGGCTTCGGCGCGGTCATCGCCTCGCTGGCCGCCTTCGTGCTGATCAGCGACGCCGTTGTGCGGATTGGGGGCGACAATCCGCTGATTTCGCTGGCCATTGCGGTGAACGTGCTGGCGGGCATGACCGGCTCGGCCTCGGGCGGCATGAGCATCGCACTCTCGACCCTCGGGGATACCTATCTGGAGATGGCGAACGCCCAAGGCATTAACCCGGAACTGTTGCACCGGGTCACGGCCGTTGCCACCGGGGGGCTGGATACCCTGCCGCACAACGGCGCGGTGATCACGCTGCTGGCCATCACCGGGCTCACGCACCGTCAGGCCTACTTCGACCTCGCAATGACCGCGATGGTGGCCCCGTTTCTGTCCCTGATCGTACTGATCACGCTGGGCACCGTGTTCGGGAGCTTCTGAACCGGACCGGCGAATCCGCGTTGATCGCGATCCCAGTGCTTTCGGGCAGGTCTCTTTGGATTTATGATTCACGGCCTTGGCCTTCAATCCCCGAAACAGCCTTCTGGAATCCTGACCATGGCAACCCCGCGTCTGCCTCTGTGGCACGCCCTCATCCCTGCAGCCGCCTGGCTCCTTGTCGCCTGTGGCGGTTCCGAGCAGACGGCTGCGCTGGATGGACCCGCGCCTTCGGTGACTGTAGTGGAGATCCAGAGCGAGCCGGTCACGGAAAGCGCGAGTTTCGTGGGTCGGGTGGTCGCCGCGGAACGTGTCGAACTCCTGGCGCGGGTGCCGGGATTCCTGCGCGAGCGGGGTTTTACCGAGGGCCAGAAAGTCGCGGCCGGAGATCGCCTGTTTCTGATCGAGCCCGAGCCTTACGCCGCGATCGTCACCCAGCGCGAGGCCGATCTGGCCCGGACCCGTGCCGAGCAGACCAACGCGCTGGCGCAACTGCGCCGCGGCGAAGAATTGCTGAAAACGAACGATATCGCCCGTGCCCGGGTGGATGAACTCCGGGCGGCGGAGGCAGTGAGTGCGGCCGGCATCGCCCAGGCCGAGGCGGCGTTGGCCGCCGCGCGCCTGAACCTCGACTATACGGAGATCCACGCCCCATTCCTGGGTCGCATCGGCATCTCCGGTTTCGCCGTCGGGAGTTTCGTCGGCCCCGAGTCGGGTTCCCTGGCCACCCTGGTGCAGGTCGACCCCATCTATGTGCAGTTTCCACTGACGCAGCGGGCATTGCTGGAACACCGCAATCGTACAGCACAGCGCGGTGAGGGCTCGGGAGACACGGTGGTGCACCTGAAACTGGCGGACGGCTCGCGCTACGCCCATGCCTCCCGCATCGATTTCCTGGACGTCACCGTGGATCCCGGGACGGATACCGTCCTGGTGCGCGCGTCCTTCCCGAACCCGGAAGGAATCCTGATTCCCGGGCAGTTCATCAACGTGACCGTCGACGCGGGGTCACCGGAATGGGTGGTCCTGCTGCCCCAGTCCGCAGTGCAGGTCGATCAGGCGGGCACGTTCGTGCTGGTCCTGGATGAAGAGAACCGGGTACAGGTCCGACGCGTGACGCTGGGTCCGCAGCAGGGCATGCGCGCGGTGATCCCCACCGGGCTGGCGCCGGGTGATCAGGTCGTCGTCGAGGGCATCCAGAAGGTGCGCCCCGGGCAGGAAGTCACGGCGGCGCCGTGGCAACCGGCCGTCCGGAACTGACCGCAGATGTTTTCCGACATCTTCATCGACCGTCCCCGCCTTTCGGTGGTGATTTCGGTCGTGATCACGCTCGCGGGGCTGATCGCGATCACCCAGATGCCGGTCGCCCAGTTTCCGGATATCGTGCCTCCCCAGGTGCAGGTGACCGGGTTCTACGGCGGAGCCAGCGCCGATGTGGTCGAAGCCACGGTCGCTCAGCCGGTCGAAGCGAAGGTCAACGGCGTCGACAACATGCTGTACATGAAGTCCTCGTCGACGAATACCGGGAGTTATTCGCTCACGGTGACCTTCGCGCTGGGCACCGACCCCGATCTGAATACGGTCAACGTGCAGAACCGCGTGGCGCTCGCCGAGGCGCAACTGCCGGATGAGGTGAAGCGCCTCGGGCTGACCGTGCGCAAGAAGTCTTCGGGCCTGTTGCAGGTCATCACGCTGTTTTCGCCGGAACAGAGCCTGGACGGTCTGTTCATCAGCAACTACGCAACGATCAATATGGTGGACGCCCTGGCGCGGGTGCCCGGGGTCGGCGAAGTGTCCCAGTTCGGCGGGCTCGAATACAGCATGCGTATCTGGCTGAGTCCGGAGCGCCTCACGGCGCTCGGGCTCACGCCGGCAGACGTCGTGCAGGCGATTCGTGCGCAGAACGTGCAGGCGGCGGTAGGCCGCATCGGCGCGCAACCGATGACCGAGGATCAGCAGTTTCAGATCACGCTCAATACGAGCGGGCGACTGACCGATGTCGAGGAGTTCGAACGCATCGTCGTGCGCGCCAACGCCGACGGTTCGCGCGTGCGCGTCAGCGATGTCGGCCGGGTCGAATTGGGTGCCCGGTCCGAGGATGCCTTTGCCCGGTTGAACGGGAGCGCGACCGCGGGCATCGCGATCTACCAGGCGCCTGGGGCCAACGCCATCGCGGTGGCAGACGGCGTGCGCAAAGTCGTCGAGGACCTGTCCCAGCGTTTTCCGGAGGATCTCGACTACGTCGTCGTCTACGACACGACCGAGTTCGTGCGCGAAAGCCTGAAGAAGGTGATCCACACGCTCTTCGAGGCCTTCGTGCTGGTCGTGCTCGTCGTATTCCTGTTTCTCGGCAGCCTGCGCGCGACCTTGATCCCGATGATTGCAGTACCGGTGGCGTTGGTCGGAACCTTCGCCTTCCTGCTGCTGCTGGGATTTTCCGCAAATACCATCTCGCTGCTCGCGGTGGTGCTCGCCATCGGGATCGTCGTCGACGACGCGATCGTCGTGGTGGAGAACGTCGAGCGCATCATGGCGGAGGAGGGCCTGGCTCCGCGCGAAGCCGCGAAGAAGGCGATGTCGCAGATCACCGGCCCGATCCTCGCGATCACGCTGGTGCTGCTGTCCGTGTTCCTGCCGGTCGCTTTCATTCCCGGAATCACGGGACAGCTGTTCCAGCAGTTCGCGGCGGTCGTCGCGTTCGCCATGCTGATCTCGGCCGTCAACGCACTCACCCTGTCGCCGGCACTCTGTGCACTGCTGCTGAAACCCAGCCATCAGCGCCGGGGTCCGATGCGCTACGTGCTCGGCGGCATCGACCGGGTGCAGGACGGCTACGCCTTCGTGGTCTCCCGCCTGGTGCGCATGTCCGCGATCGTGCTGGTGCTGATCCTCGCGTTCGGATTCGGTACCTGGGGCCTGTTCCAGGCCACGCCCACAGGCTTCCTTCCCCAGGAAGACCAGGGTGCCTACATGGCGGAAATCCAGCTTCCCGCGGGCGCCTCGGTCAACCGTACGCTGGACGTGATCAAGCAGGTGGAGGCGATCGCTGCGGCCGATCCGGCGGTCGAACACGTGATGACCGTCGCAGGGTTCAGTATCCTCGACGGCACCGTGCAGCCGAATAGCGGTTTTCTCATCGCACGCCTGAAGCCGTTTTCAGAACGGCGGGATCCGGAACTCTCCGTGGAGGCCGCGCTCCAGCGCCTGAACGTCGAGGCCAATGCAATTCCGACCGCCCGGGTGATGGCGTTCAACCTGCCGCCGATCGCCGGCCTTGGGACCGGCAGCGGCTTCGAACTTCAGCTCCAGGATCTCCAGGGCCGCCCTCCCGAGGAACTGGCGGCCGCGATGCGGGGGCTGGTGTTTGCAGCCAACCAGCGCGACGAACTCGGGGCCGTGTTTGCGACCTGGTCCACCGACAACCCGCAGGTCTATCTGAACATCGACCGAGAAAAGGCACAGACCCTCGGGGTGGAGATCGGCGACGTGTTCGCCGCGTTGCAGGGCACGCTGGGCGGTGTCTACGTGAATGATTTCAACCGCTTCGGTCGGGTCTGGCAGGTGAACCTGCAGGGCGATGCCGAGTATCGCGACAGCTTTGACGACCTGAACCGGATCCATGTTCGCAACCGCGACGGTGACATGGTGTCCCTGCGCGCTCTGGCCGAACCCGAATGGATCGTCGCGCCCCAGATCCTGCAGCGCTACAACAACTACCGCAGCGTGACCATCAACGGTGGCCCGGCCCCTGGACGCAGTACCGGCGAGGCGATCGCGGCGATGGAGGACATGGCCGCGGAAACGCTGCCGGCGGGCTTCGGCTACGAGTGGACCGGGACAGCGCTGCAGGAGAAGGAAGCCAGTGGTCAGACCACGATCGTGCTGGCCCTTGCGGTGTTGTTCGCCTACCTGTTCCTCGTCGCGCTGTACGAGAGCTGGAGCATGCCGGCGGCGGTACTGCTTTCGGTCGTCGTGGCCGTATTTGGGGCCATGGTGGCGCTGTGGGTGACCGGCCTTTCCAATGATCTCTACGCGCAGGTCGGGCTGGTGGTGCTCATCGGGCTGGCCGCAAAGAACGCGATCCTGATCGTGGAGTTCTCGATGCAGGAGAGAGCGCAGGGCGCGTCGATCCTCGACGCGGCCACGCAGGGTGCCCGGCTGCGCATTCGCGCGGTGCTGATGACCAGCTTCGCTTTCATCATGGGGCTCGTGCCGCTGGTGATCGCAACCGGCGCGGGGCAGGCAAGCCAGCGCGGCGTGGGCACCGCGGTGTTTGGCGGCATGCTCACGGCCGCGCTGGTGGGCGTATTCCTGATCCCCATGCTGTACGTGGTTTTCCAGCGGCTGCGCGAGCGCTTCCACGGCACGCCCGCGGTAACCGCGCCCACGGAGGCATCCGAGCCCTGAGCCTTTGCCCGAGTGGGCCAGATAGGGCAGGGTGGAACATTCGATACACCCGGAGGGGGGTCGGTACCACCGGAAATAACGGGTGCAGTGGAAATCGCACCGCGAAAAACGTAGTCTCGCGGGCGGACTGCGGAAGAGAAGCGTATCCGGGAGCCGCGCTCGACACGGCCGCCTCCCCAAGCCAAAAGCGGGGCATACGCCCTGATCATCATAAGAACGAAACTGGAGGAGCGATGCGACCCGCGCATTTGCTGCAAGTGCTCGACCGTGAATTCGCCAGCACCCGGGAAGGTCATCACACGCCCGTCATGCTCTGGGGCCCTCCCGGAGTGGGCAAGTCCCAGATGATCGCAGAGGTCGCACAGCGCAATCGCGTGCCCCTGATCGACATCCGTCTCTCGCAGATGGAGCCCTCGGACCTGCGCGGCATCCCCTTCAAGAACGGCGACCTGGTCGAATGGGCGGTGCCTTCGATGCTGCCCGATGCCGAGCGGCAGGGTCTATCCGGTGTCCTCTTCCTGGACGAAATCACGTCGGCTCCGCCGAGCGTGTCCGCGGCCGCCTACCAGCTGATTCTGGACCGCCGTCTCGGGGCCTACGAGGTTCCGGAGGGCTGGGCGATTTTCGCCGCCGGCAACCGGCAGGGCGATCGCGGTGTGACCTACACCATGCCGGCGCCGCTGGCCAACCGCTTTTCCCATTTCGAGGTCGACCTGAACGTCGATGACTGGGCCTCCTGGGCCTATGCGAAGGGCATCGACGACCGCATCATCGCGTTCATCCGTTTCCGCCCCGACCTGCTGTTCGAATTCGATCCCGCGCACAACCCGGTGGCATTCCCATCCCCGCGTTCCTGGGAGTTCGCGCATCGGGCCCTGCAGAAATTCGAGGACTACCCGGAGCTCCTGAGCGGTTCCCTGCAGGCGTGCGTGGGGCAGGCCGCGGGAATCGAACTGAATGCCTTCATCGCCCACCTCGACCAGTTGCCGGACCTCGACGCCATCGTACGGGGCCAGCCCGTGGCGGCACCGCGCGAAATCGACCTGCAGTACGCGGTTGCGGCCGCACTGGTCGGTCGGGCGATCCGAGCCCGCGGCACTCCGGAGGCGATCGATGTCCAGGGCCACATCCTGAATTACGCCAGCACATTTCCCCAGCGGGAAATGGGCATCATGATGGTGACGGACATGCATCGGACACTGGGCGACGAACTGTTTTCCGTGCCGCAGTTTGCCGACTGGTCCGAGCAGGTGGCGGATCTGATGCTGTACGACGCCTGACGGGCAGGGTACCGGAGCGTGTTGAAACTCGATGTCGATACCAAGCTGGCTGCGGCCCGCACCCGCCTGATCATCGACAAGCCGTTTCTCGGTGCGCTGGTTCTGCGCCTGCCGCTGCAGCCCGCGCGTCCCGACTGGTGCAAAACCACGGCCACCGACGCCCGTAAGCTCTACTACAACGCCGAGTACATCGGACACCTGTCGCTGGCCGAAACCCAGTTCGTACTGGCGCAGGAAGCGCTGCATTGCGCGTTGCTGCACTTTGCGCGACGCGGGCACAGGATCAAGCACCTCTGGGACCTCGCCTGTGACTTCGCGATCAACCCAATCCTGATCCACGACGGCCTGACCGCACCACCGGGCGCTCTGTATAGCCACGAATACGAGGGCATGACCGCGGAGGAGATCTATCCGTTTCTGGCCGATAACGAGAACGACTCCAGCAACGAGGAAAATCTCCACGACAAGCCGGAGGAACAGGAAGGAGGGAAGGGCGATCAGCCGCCTCCGCCTGACCTGGAGAAAGACGAAGACAAGGGTCGGTCGCAGGGTCCGCAGACCGAGACCGACGAGGAGTCCCAACCCCAGGACGGGGTCGATGAGAACCGCGAGGGAGCCCACGAACCCCCGCCCCTGAGTGCGCAGGAGCGCGAGACCCTGGAGATGCAGTGGAAGCAGCGCCTGGCCGGTGCCGCGCAGCAGGCCATGCAGGCCGGAAAACTCAGCGGGGACCTCGCGCGCCTCGTGGACTACGTCCTGGAGCCGAAGCTGCCCTGGCGCATGCTGCTGGCGCACCACATGACGGCCCAGGCCCGCGATGATTACAGCTACACGCGGCCGTCGTCGCGCCGGGGTGAACCGGCGATCCTGCCCAGCCTGCGCAGCCACCAGCTCGATGTCGTCGTGGCGTTGGACACCAGCGGATCGATCTCCGGGGAAGAGATGCTCGAGTTCGTCTCGGAAATCGACGCCATCAAGGGCCAGATCCGGGC
>SLNI01000270.1 GCA_007133115.1 Thioalkalivibrio sp.
CGGCTCCTTCGCCGGACTCTCCGCAACGGCTACGACTACGCGTTGGAACAGGCGCGACGCACGACGCACGATATCCGTGTGACCGTGCGTGATCGGATCGAAGGTTCCGGGGTAGATGGCGGTGATATTCATCGGTCTAACGCTGATAAGGACGCGCTAGCTTATCGCAAAAGGCCGCTACCGACAGTCGGATCTCCGGCATGCTGGCCGTGGGTTGGACACGCTGGCAGTGGCCGGCAGTCCAATCCGGAGGTGTCCGCACTAAGGACGCCACGCTCCGTACGCCGATACACTTGAGCCTCCGGTGCCAGTGCGGTGGCGCAGGCCGCCGCTGCCCGGGCCTGGAACCCGCATTGCTGGGCCATCAGCACGTGCGCGAGGTTGTTCCAGGCCTCGTGGCGCCCCGGCTGGCGCTCCAACAACACCCTCAGGGCGCGCTCGGCGCCGCTCAAATCGCCGGCGGCGAACTGCGTGTTCGCCAAGCCGAGGTAGCCAATGGCCTCGCCCGGCCAGCGGGCGATGGCACTCTCGTACCCCACCTTCGCCGAGCCCAGGAAGCCGGTCTGCTCGAGTTCGTTGACCGCACGCAGCCATGCCAGGGGCCGGGCGGTGGCCGGCAGTTGCTCGGGCGGCACAGCCACGAATGCCCAGCGATCCGCCCGCGACCACGTCCGCTCGAACAGTGGCATGGAATTGACATGACGCTCGATGGTGCCGCTGCGCAGAATGACTTCCCCGGCATCGAGGTCGTACCCCACGACCACGGCATAGTGCCAGCGGGGCGCAACACCGAGCCCGAGATTCTGAAACACAACCACCGGATGACCCGCGGCAACCTCGGCCAGGATAGCGCTCAGTTCCGGCTCGAGCCGGTACGCGATCCGTTCACGCGCCCTGACGGCCGCCCGAAGCTCAGCCTGCAGGCTGCCCTGACGCCCGGGGATATAGAGATCGGGAGTCAGCGCTTCCGGTGTCACGTTCAGCCCCTGTGCCGCCAGCACGGTGGCTACCGCCGCCGGGCCGCACTGGTAGGCCTCCTGGGGAAAGAATGGGGTCTCGGACAGCTCAACGCGGAGCGGCAGCCCCTCCGGCGGGTTTTCCGCGATGCGCGCACTCTGCGGCGCCGAGGCGCAGCCGCCCAGGCCGGCCAGCAGCAGCACCAGTAACGGCAGAGACCAGGGCCCGGGGAGACCCGTACGGCGCGACACTCGGGGATTCACGCGGGCTCAGCGCGAGTGCACGAAGGAGAAGACGTTGGTGATGCCCAGTGCGTCCAAAATGACGAACATCACGAAAACGACCACGATGACTTCGATCACGCCGGCACCGGCGGGCAGGCCGTCGATCCGTTCCTGAAGATCGGCCACTTCGGCATCCGTGAGGCGATCAACGCGTGCCTGCGCAGCCGCCGGATCGACGCCGAGACCGATCAGGGCAGTTTGCACATCGTCGCTGCCGAGTCGCTCCACAAGCGCAGCGCGCTCGGCGGCGGAATCAGCGGAATGGATCAGGGACTGGGTATCCAGCATTCCGGCCATCAACGGGGTCGCGGGCAACATGAGCAGCAGCAACGTGAACACGAAAATCAGGTTTCGGCGGGCGGCAGGATGCGTTTTCATCGCGGTCTCCTTGCAGTTCGGGGCGCTCGGTCGCGTGATGTCGGGACCGGTCAGGCACACCAGGGCGAATGCCTTTTTACCCTAATGCGACCCGAAGTCGCCTGTCGAGTTCGGGCGAATCCGTTCCCATAGGGTCCGGTCACACGCCGTTCTCGTCCGCCCGGAATGTGCTGCAGCGCTTTGGCAACAACTCGCCGCGGATGCGCGTATAGCAGGGCAGTCCGTTCTCGAAAGGCGGGTAGTCCTCCCCCTCGATCAGCGGCCGCAGGTAGTCACGGCAAGTCTGGGTGATCCCGTAACCGTCCGGAGAAATGAAGTCGCGGGGCATCCCGCGCTCGATGTTGGCCACGCGCTCCAGCGGCACACGCCCGATCGACCAGCGGTAGGGCACGCTGGAACCCCGCTCGATCACCGGCATGAAACTCCGGTGCCCGGCCACCACGCCCTCGACCGCGGCCTTGCCCACCGCGTAGGCCTGTTCGACGTCCACCCTTGAGGCCAGGTGACGGGCGGCGCGCTGGATGTAGTCGACCACCGACCAGTGCAGCTTGTGACCGGTCTCCTTCTTGATGATTTCCGCGAGTCGCGGCGCCGCGCCGCCCAGCTGCGTGTAGGCGTAGACGTCGTTCGTCTGCGCCACGGCGAACAGGGAGCCGTCTGGGTGCTTGAGCCCCTCCGAAACCACGACCACACAGTAGCCGTGGCACTCCACGGTCAGCCGGAGGTTTTTCAGGAAATCCGCCTCGTCGAATGGGATCTCGGCGAACAGTATCAGCATCGGCGGGCGCCCATCATACTCCTGGGCCAGTGCCGCGGCCGCCGCGAGCCAACCGGCGTGGCGCCCCATGACCTCGAGGATGAAAACCTTGGTGGAACTCGTATGCATCGATTCCACATCCAGGCTGGCCTCGCGCACCACGGTGGCGATGAACTTCGCTGCCGAACCGAATCCCGGACTGGTATCGGTCGCGTCGAGGTCATTGTCGATGGTCTTGGGTACCCCGACCGCGGTGATCGGATACCCGAGGAGGTCGCCGATGCGCGCGACCTTCAATGCGGTATCCATCGAACCACCGCCCCCGTTGTAGAAGAAATAGCCGATGTCATGCGCCCGAAAGACTTCGACGAGGCGCTCGTACTGGCGTCGGTCCCGTTCCGGATCACCCAGATCGAACCGGCACGAGCCGAAGGCGCCTCCGGGCGTATGCCGGAGTGCCGCCAGCGTCAGAGGGTCTTCCTGGTCCAGGTCGATGATCTCCTCGTTGAGCACCCCGAGGATTCCGTCCCGGGCGGCATAGCAGGTACCGAAGTGCGACGGATGGGCACGTACCGCCTCGATCACGCCCCAGGCGCTGGCGTTGATCACGGCAGTCACTCCCCCCGACTGCGCGTAGAGCGCATTCTTTGGCATCGAATTCTCCCCTCGGATGGTATTGACCCTGTGCACGACTCGACATGCAGTAAAGATACCAGCAGGACCCATGCACAGCTTTTGCTAATATATTCGGGTTTTCAACCGGGCCGCGTTACCGAACGGCACCCGGCGCGGGACAAAGGCGCCCAGAACGGCCGCCACAGAGTGTGTGGCCCATCGCTGCGCCATGCAAACCGCGGGCAAACCCCGCGTGTCCCTCGCCACGCGTGACGTGGTCGGTGCAGGCCTGCACACGGGCCGTGCACCGAACGCACCAAAACGGCTCACCATTCCACCGATTCACCAGGAAGACCATCATGCACATCGGCACCACACTGACCAACTACATCATCGAAACCCAGCGCCAGATCGAGGGGGCAACCGGGGAATTCACCGGTCTGCTGAACGACATTGCGGTGGCCTGCAAGAAAATCTCCGACCTCGTGAACAAGGGCGACCTGATCGGGGTTCTCGGTTCGGCCGGTTCCGAGAACGTTCAGGGCGAGACCCAGAAGAAGCTCGACGTGATCACCAACGAGGTGTTCATCGAGGCGCTGGCGCACAACGGACATGTCGCCGGTCTCGCCTCGGAGGAAATGGACGAGATCTACCAACTCCCCGCCGACGCACCGCGCGGCCACTACCTGGTGCTGTTCGACCCCCTGGACGGCTCCTCGAACATCGACGTCAACGTCTCGGTGGGTACGATCTTCTCGATCATCAAGGCGCCCGAGGGCGTAACCCACCCCACCACCGAGGACTTCCTCAAGCCGGGTGCCGAACAGTGCGCGGCCGGCTACTGCCTGTATGGACCCTCGACGATGATGGTCTTCGCGACCCGTGCCCGGGGCGTGCAGATGTTCACCCTCGACAAGGATTTCGGCGAGTTCCTGTTAACGCATGAAAACGTCCAGATCCCGGAAGATACCAGCGAGTTTGCGATCAATGCTTCCAACAGCCGCTTCTGGGAAGCCCCCGTCAAGCGCTATGTGGACGAGTGCCTCGCGGGCTCGGACGGCCCCCGCGGGAGGGACTTCAACATGCGCTGGATCGCATCCATGGTGGCCGAAGTGCACCGCATCCTGACGCGCGGTGGCGTGTTCATGTACCCGGTGGACTCGAAACTGAAGGCCAAGGGGCAGGGCGGCAAACTTCGCCTGATGTACGAGGCCAACCCGATGAGCCTGATCATCGAGCAGGCCGGCGGTGCCAGCACCACGGGCCGGGAGCGGATTCTGGACCTGAAGCCAGAGGGCGTACACCAGCGCGTACCGGTAATTCTGGGCTCGAAGAACGAGGTCGAGCGGCTGACGGGCTATCACCTGAATTGAGCCGCCCGCCCCGGTGACTTCCCACGGCCCCTTTCCCGACGGCGGAACGGGGCCGTGGCAACGATGTATCGCCTTATTGGTGTATACTGATCCGTTTGGCGCGCGCCGCCCCATAGCCGGCTCACGGGTCCGGCCCTCCCGAGTATCCTGAAATGCCGCACTCCCCTTCTTTTTCCGAGCTCGGCCTGTCCGAGCCCTTGGTGCTGACCGTCGAGCGACTCGGCTTTACTCAGCCTACCCCGGTACAGACCGCCTGCATCCCGGCCATGTTGGGCGGGCGTGACGTACTCGGTGAAGCGCAGACGGGAACCGGCAAGACCGGCGCGTTCGGACTGCCGCTGATCGACCGGATCGATGCCGGGACGCGCGCTGTTCAGGCGCTGGTGATCGCGCCGACCCGCGAACTGGCCAACCAGGTCGCCGAGGCGCTCGGCGGTTTCGCACAGGCCATGGCCGGCATCGATATCCTGCCCGTATACGGCGGACAGCCGATGGGCATACAGCTGCGCCGGTTGCGTGCGGGCCCGCAGATCGTGGTCGGCACCCCGGGCCGTATCGTCGACCACATGAAGCGGGGCACGCTGGCGCTGGACACCCTGCGTCTGGTGGTCCTGGACGAGGCCGACGAGATGCTGCGCATGGGATTCATCGACGACATCGAGTGGATCCTCGAACAGACGCCGACCCATCGGCAGACCGCGCTGTTCTCCGCGACGATGCCTGCCCCGATCCGCCGGATCGCGCACCGTCACCTGCGCAATCCCGAGGAAATCCGCATCGGGGCGGGCAACGAGGCCGGTGCCGACATCGACCAGAGTTACTGCCTGGTGGACGCCCGACACAAGGTGGAGGCGCTGGCGCGCATCCTGGAAGTGGAGCCGGAACGCGACGCCGCGATCGTCTTCGCACGCACCAAGGCCGCGACCCTCGAGATCGCCGAAGCGCTGGCCAAGCACGGGCACAAGGTGTCGGCACTGAATGGCGACATGGAACAGAAGGAACGCGAGCGCGTGGTCGCGGAACTCCGTGACGGCCGCCTCGACGTGATCGTCGCGACCGATGTCGCGGCGCGGGGGATCGACGTACCGCGCATCAGTCACGTGTTCAATTTCGACGCGCCGGGCGACGCGGAAGCCTACGTGCACCGTATCGGCCGCACCGGTCGTGCAGGACGCAAGGGCCGCGCCATCCTGTTCCTCGAGCCGCGCAAGCGCCGCATCCTGCATGACATCGAGAAGCTGACTGGAAAGCCGGTCCGCACGCACCCCGTGCCCGATCTGAAAGATGTCGCCGCAAGCCGGCAGGGCCGCTTCGCGAAGCGGGTCGAGGCTCTGCTGAACTCCGGAAAATCCGAACAGCACAACGAACTGGTCGATGCACTTCTCGCCCGCTGCAACACCTCGGAGCGCGACCTGGCGAGCGCGTTGGTGGCGCTCGCGACGGAGATGACGCCGCTGCTGCCGCCCAATGGCGCCCATGCCGACCCGCTGTTCATCCGCGCACAGGAGCGCGAGCCGACCCGCCGCCCGACGCGAGACCCGCAGGAGCGGCGCGGTCGGGAGGCTCGCGGAGAGCCCGCACCGCGCCGGGAGCGCCCGGGTGCTCGGGAAGCGACAGCCGACATGGTGCGTTACTACATGCCCGTGGGTCGTCAGGACGGCATCGGCGCGCGCGAGATCGTCGGTGCATTAACCCACGAAGGCGGCCTGTCCGGCGGCGACATCGGCCGCATCGGGCTCATGGACCACTACAGCCACGTGGATCTTCCCGCCGCGCTCAGCGAGTCCGCGATTCGCCGCCTGGCTCGGATTCACGTGGCCCAGCGCAAGCTGGAACTTACCCTGGAAACACCGGAACTCGTGCAGGCGCGCGCGGAGACTCCGGAGGTGCCACGCCCGAATGTCCGCACCGCCCCCGCGCGGGGGGAAAAACCCGCGCGCACCGGGCGAAGCCCGAGTTTCGGCAAGCCCAGTCATGCCAAAGGGGGCGAAAAGCCGCCTCGCAAACCCCGGGCCTTCGCGGGGGCTGACAAGAACGCAGGCCGCGGCCCGAGCCGCGGAAAACCGCCGGGCGCACGCACGGCACGTAACGCCGGCACGCTTGCCATCCGCCGCAAACCCGTCTGAGCCGCTGCGCCGCGTCTTCCCGGAGGCGCGAGGCGGCACACCGGCACCCGGCGCGAGCGTCAGACCAGCCGGTTGAAACAGCGCTCGTCGTTGCTGAGGCAGCGCAGATTGTCGACCGTGGTCCGTGCGATCTCTTCCATGGCCTGCCGGGTCAGAAATCCCTGGTGGCCCGTGATCAGCACATTGGGGAAGGTCTGCAGGCGCTGGAAGACATCGTCCTGGATCACTTCCTCGGAAAGATCCTTGAAGAAAAGGTTTTCCTCCTGCTCGTACACATCCAGCCCCAGGCTGCCGATGCGCCCGCTCTTCAGGCCGTCGATCACCGCGTGTGTGTCGATGATCGCGCCACGGCTGGTGTTGATCAGCATGGTTCCGGGCTTCATCAGGCCGACCGCGGTAGCGTCGACCATCGCGTGTGTCTCGGGCGTCAGCGGGCAATGCAGGCTGATGATGTCGGACTGGCTCAGGAAGGCTTCCCAGGGCAGGTACTCGATGCCCATCTCCTCGACCTCCGGGTCGGGATAGGGGTCGAAAGCCACCACCTTGCAGCCAAAGCCCTGCATGATCCGGCCAAAGACGCGGCCGATGCGACCCGTACCGACGACACCGACGGTTCGGCCGTTGATGTCGAAACCCATCAGGCCGTCGAGCAGGAAGTTACCCTCGCGCACCCGATTGAAGGCACGGTGGGTCTTTCGGTTCAACGTCATCAGCAATGCAACGGCATGCTCGGCCACCGCGTGGGGAGAGTAGGCCGGCACCCGCGCAACCCGCAC
>SLNI01000262.1 GCA_007133115.1 Thioalkalivibrio sp.
AACCAGCAGAGCATGAGCGCAGAACTCGAAGACTGCTTCGTGCTGCTCTACGACAAGAAGATCTCCAACATCCGTGACCTGCTTCCGGTACTGGAAGGCGTTGCGAAGGCCGGCAAGCCGCTGCTGATCGTTTCCGAGGACGTCGAAGGCGAGGCTCTGGCCACCCTGGTCGTGAACACCATGCGCGGTATCGTGAAGGTCGCGGCCGTGAAGGCTCCCGGCTTCGGTGATCGTCGCAAGGCCATGCTGCAGGACATCGCGATCCTGACCGGTGGCCAGGTGATCTCCGAGGAAGTCGGCCTGTCACTGGAAAAAGCCAGCATCGAAGACCTTGGGCACGCCAAGAAGGTGCAGGTGACGAAGGAAAACACCACGATCATCGACGGTGCCGGCAATCCGGACGACATCAAGGGCCGTGTCGATCAGATCCGTGCCCAGATCGAGGAAGCCACCTCCGACTATGACAAGGAGAAGCTGCAGGAGCGGGTTGCAAAGCTCGCCGGCGGCGTTGCGGTGATCAAGGTGGGTGCCGCGACCGAGTTCGAGATGAAGGAGAAAAAGGCCCGCGTCGAGGACGCTCTGCACGCGACCCGCGCTGCGGTGGAAGAAGGTGTCGTTCCCGGCGGCGGCGTGGCCCTCGTGCGTGCCCTGCAGGCGCTCAAGGATCTGAAGGGTGCGAACCACGACCAGGACATCGGTATCGCCATCGCGCGTCGTTCCATGGAAGAGCCGTTGCGCCAGATCGTGATGAACTGCGGTGAAGAGCCTTCCGTGGTCATGAACAGGGTGCAGGAAGGTACCGGAAACTACGGGTACAACGCTGCTACCGGCGAGTACGGGGACATGATCGACATGGGTATTCTCGATCCCACCAAGGTCACCCGCACTGCACTGCAGAACGCGTCTTCGGTTGCGGGCCTGATCATCACCACCGAGGCAATGGTTGCTGAACTGCCCCGCAAGGATGACAAGGGCGGTGCCGGCTCAGGTATGGATGACATGGGCGGCATGGGTGGTATGGGTGGTATGGGCATGATGTAAGCCTCCTGGGCGTGCAGCATGGCTGTTCGAGACCCCGCTTCGGCGGGGTCTTTTTGTCTGGACTCCATGGTGGCTTTGAACGTCTATGCACTGGCGTATCGGCGCTGTCTCCCCCGAGTGGCCGATGGGTGTCTCGGATATGTCACAGTCGTTGTCATATGGAGACGATTTTCAAGAAAAAGGGATGCAAAACCTCGAGCGTTGTGCCACTATCAGGGTGTTGCGGGCGCAATGTCATCGCCCTTCGTCTTGTGGCTATGGCGAAGCCTGCAAAAAGATCTGCAAAACATGGTTCCATTCGGGCCTACCGGTTCACTCTGAGGAGACTAGGGAAATGCAAAATAAAGCGGTAAAGAATTTTCTGGCACTGTCGGTCGCGGCACTGGTGTTTGGGACCACGGGTGCCGTTTCGGCAGCCAACGTCTACGATTCACAAGGTTCCGTCGTGCGCGACAGCCAGGGCGAGTGCGTGCGCACGCCTTACTGGGCTCCGGAAAACGTCCGTACCCCGGGCTGCGCCGGTTACATCGAGCCCGTGGTCGAAGCCGCTCCTGCGCCTGCCCCGGCTCCGGCTCCGGCTCCCCAGTTCACCACGACCACGTTGAGCGCTGAGGCACTGTTCGACTTCGACAAGTCGACGTTGCGTCCGGAAGGCCGGGATACGTTGCGCGCCTTGGCTGCACAGCTGAATGCCGCCGACGCGAGCTACACCTCGGTCCTGGTGGAAGGCCATACCTGCAGCATCGGTGCGGAAGCCTATAACCAGGGTCTGTCCGAGCGCCGTGCGGCATCTGTCGCGGACTTCCTGGTGAGCGAAGGCATCCGTCCCGACGCCATCCGCCAGGTGGGCTATGGTGAAAACCGACCGGTTGCCGACAATGCCACCCGAGCCGGACGCGAGCAGAACCGTCGTGTAGAAATCACGACGGATGTGCGCAAGCGCGCCCAGTAAACCCGACTGGCGTGCGTGTTCTCCGGGCTTCGTGTCCGGAGAAGCGAGAGGGCCCCGCTAGCGGGGCCCTTCTTTTTGGCCATCGACTCCGGCCCTGATTTCCCCCGTGTGCACCGGCGGTGCAGCTTTACACCGGCCCCGATGTCACGGAGGAGCGGCCGAAAGCCGCCGTCAGAACCGACCCCCGTCCAGGTCGCGAAGCAGAATCCGGTCGATGTCGTCGAACCGAAGAATCCGTGTCCCGGCATGGTCCTCGAGGAACTCGCGTGCGTCGTTCTCACTGGCGAGCGGCACCAGTTCGTGGCCCATCGGGCCGAGGACATCGGAGCCCACCACATACCAGGCCGAGAAGGCGTCGATGCGGCTGAGCCCGTAATACTCGGTAACGCCGATCGCGGTGATATCGTCGGCCGCCCGGCCGGGAGCGTAACGGGGAAGGTCGAAGAGATACTTGAACAGGTCCTTGGCACCGTCGAAGTGATCGGTTTGACCATCCGCATAGACCACGGTGGCGATCCAGGCCGGATACCGCGCCACCAGCATGCCGCAGACCGGGCAGGTATCGCGGGCCTGCGGATCGGGCATGGAATCAGGGGAATTGGAAGCCGCCAGCGCAAAACTCCAGGCGAGCAGCAGCGAGATTCCCAGTATCCTCAACATCGTGTGTCCTCCAGATCCAGTTCCTGCATTCTCCATTCGAAGCCATCCTGGTCATGGCGACTTCGGCGGCATCCGGGCGCGACGCTCCGCGCGGCGCCGGCGGATCATCACGGTGTCGTGCGCCATATCCAGGTAGGTCGCGCTCAGCGCTTCTTCGAAATCTCCGATCTCCCCGCCGTGGGTCTGTTGCGCCGACTGGGCCGCGGCTTGTGTCGCGAAGGCCATCTTGCTGCGTGCCGTCATGGTTCCGGGCAAGGCGCTGCCGATCAGATAGCGGGCCGCATCGATCTCCACCATCGGGCGGATCGCTTCCTGTGACCCGAAATCCGCGGCATAGATGGCCTTGGGACCCAGATCGATATTCAGGCTCAGACTGAGGGCCGCGCAGTGGAGAGAGCAGGTTGGATCCACGCGACCATCGTCAAAATGAATCAGGTGCCGGCTGTGGTGCCACTGCCGACGATCCATGCCGCAATAGGGGCAGCGCGGGTATTTCTCCAGCTCGTCCTCAAGCGGATTCGGGTCTGGCGCGGTCCTCGGCATGAACTGCAGTGGGGTACCGTCGCCCGCGCAGGGTGCCTCGGCCGAGGCCTTCCCAACCGTTCCCAGCAGCCCCACCCATGCGGCTCCTTTCAACACGTCTCTGCGTTTCATCCTACGGCTCCTTGTCATCGTTTTTACCGGCGCCAAACGGTTGGCCGGTCTGCCTGAACCCGGCGGAGCTACCCGCCGACCAGACCCTGCATCACCTCGAAGTAACGGATGCCCTGGTACAGAGTGGCGATCCCCAGTGCGATCACGAAAAGGGCGGCGACCTGCATCATCCGTCCCCGGATCCCGCAGCCCAGTCGCCCGACAATCAGGCTCAACGCCAGCATCGAAGGCAGCGTCCCGAGGCCGAAGGCCAGCATAAGCTTGGCTCCGCCCAGGGGCCCCCCGGCCGTGGTGGCCTGGACGGCCACGGCCAGGGTGAGCGAACACGGCATCAGGCCGTTGATCGTCCCGCCGATCCATGCCCCGGCCAGTGGGCCACGACGATCCGCCGAGCGCAGGGCATAATTCAGCAGGCCCGAGGGCAGAACCGAAATGCCAATGCGATGCAGCGGTCCCACGCCGAGAATATCGAGGCCAAGCAGGATGACCACGACGCCGGCGACAATCATCAGCACGCCCTGGGCCATCCCGAGGCTTCCGGCAGAGATCAGCAACCCTACGGCACCCGCGGCGGCACCCGCGGCGACGTATACGGAGATGCGCGCGCCATGGTAGGCCGCGTAGGTTACTGGACGCTTCGAATGACGGCCCATCTTCAGGAAGAAGGCCGAGACGAGCCCGCCGCACATACCCACGCAGTGACCGCTGCCCAGGACGCCTGCCAGGAATGCGATCACCCAGGTGTATTCGGCCTGCATTATTGGTGCTCCGGACTCGGATTCGCTCCAGGCGTTGGAAGATTCGCCATGGCGGTTGCTTCGGACCCGTTGGCGGACGCGGGAGAACGCAGCAGTGGCACGGCCATGCGCTCGAAGGTGGCGGCATCGGACTCCCCGATGATCTTCCCGCGCACGATACCGTCACGGTCGATGAAGTAGGTGACCGGGATCGCGATGACGCCGAAACGCCGGGCTACGGCCGAGTCCGGGTCCAGCAGGGTCGGGTAGGAGTAGCCGACGCGTTCGACGAAGCGCCGCACGTGCTCGGGATCCTGCCCGACGTTGACCGCCAGGATTTCCAGTCCCTGATCGTGCAGCCGCTGGTAGACGGGTTCCAGTTCGCGCATTTCCCGCCGGCAGAAGGGGCACCAGTCGGCCCAGAACCGGACCGCGACCACCGACCCGCTCAGTTCGTCCAGAGCGACACGGCCCTCGCCAAGGCGCTGAAGGTCGAAACCGGGAGCGGGTTCGCCGCTGACAAGGCGCGGACGCTCTCCGCCGCAGCCACTCACCAGCATGACCAGCATCACCAGGATCCATCCGAACACGATGCGCGGTTTCATGGTTCTCGGCTCAGTAGCCCAGCAGGAGCAGGTTCGAGCGCCAGGACAGCCAAGCTGTCAGCGCGGTGAAGACGAGCAGGCCGATGCCCGCGGTGATGACCAGCGGCGGTGCCGAGTGCGACAGTACCCCGCGCACGCTGTCGCGCCGGGCCAGAGCAGCCGTCAGCCCCAGACCGAACCCGAGTGCAGTCGCCATGAACAGCGGCAGATACAGGGCATACCCGATATGTCCGTACTCCGGCTGCAGCAGACAGAACGGGCAATGGTGCAATGGGTGCTCGTAGACGTACAGGGAGACGAATGTGATGATTCCGGCAATCGCCACCGGAAAAGACAGGGTGCTGAGTGCGCCAAAAAGCAGCAGGCCGCGACGCCAGCGCAGGTAGACGAGGCCGGACAGCAGCGCCAGGGCCAGTGTTGTGTACAGGAGGATCATCATGGGCGCCGGAGGAAGACCGGCCATGTGCGCGGTAACCGACTCGGTCCCCCGGCTGAACAGGCTGCCGCAGCAGGAGGTGATGACGTCCGGATCGAGTTTCGCGAAGTAGATCGACTGGAAAATCGCGGTGACCGCCGCGAGTGGAACGATGGCCAATACCAGGACGTACTTGGCGCGCGTCAACGGGTAGTCCGGGGCGCGCGTGTCCATGTGATGCAGCACCAGCCAGGCCGCGGCCAGGAAAAAAAGCGCGATGCGCGACTGCAGGGCAGGGAAGCCCCAGGCATTTGCGTTGAGCGTACCGACCGCGCACATGGCGCCAACGATCTGCACCGCCATCCGATCGACCGTGTGCACGAACAGCGGCAGCATCAGGATCTGCGCCAGGAACACGACACCAAGCACGGCACCGACCAGGTAGGTGCGTTTTTCCAGCCGAAGCTGTCGCGCATGTCCGCTGTCGGGGTTCCAGTGGCGCAGCAGATGCAGTGCGAACAGCCCGGAAGGAATCAGCAGCAGCAGACTCAACAGATCCGCCAGCTGCAGCGCAAGAACGGGTGTCTGGACCATCATGCGGAAACGGCCGAACGCACTCGGTCGGAGACCACCCGGCCGTCCCGCAGCTCGATGATGCGGTCGACCATCTCCGCCTCCCGCACCAGTGGGTCGTGGCTGCTCAGAATCAGCGAACGTCCTTCGGTACGGAGTCGCGCCAGGATCTCGAGGAGGGTCCGCGAAAGCTCCGAGTCGAGATTCGCCGTCGGCTCATCGGCGATCAGTATCTGCGGGTCGTTGATCAGTGCGCGGGCAAGCGCCGTGCGCTGTGCCTCGCCGCCGGAAAGGGATTCCACGCGAGCATTCGCGCGAGGCCCCAGTCCCAGTGTTTCCAGCAAGTGGAGCGCCCGTTTGCGCAAGGCGCGACGGGGAACGCCCAGCGGGTAGGCCGGAACCATCACGTTATCCAGCACCGGCAGGCCCCGGATCAGGTTGAAACGCTGAAACACGAAGCCGAATGTCTGCCGCCGCAGGGCCGCGAGAAACGGTTCGGGCAGGCTGGAAATCACGCGGTCATTCAACAGCACACGGCCTTCGGTGGGCCTGGCCAGGCAGCCGATAAGCGTCAATAGCGTGGTTTTACCCGATCCGCTGGGTCCCGCGAGAACCGTGACCTGTCCCTCGGGCAGGTGCAGATCGACCCCGTTCACGGCCCAGAAGCGGTTCGGTTGATCCTCGTTGAAGGCCTTGCGAACCCCGGTAAGCTGGATCTTCAGGGTCATCGCATGACCTCGTCGGGATCCGTCACCGCCGCGCGCCAGACAGGAACCAGCGTGGCCACGAGGTACGGAAATACCGTCAGAAAGAAGAGTGCCAGCAGCTGACTACCCTCGATCGCGGGGGTCAGGCGGAAGTCGGGATACAGCACCGACCACCCTTGCATCACAGGTGCCAGCAAGGGCGCCGAGAGGCCGAAGACGTGCCAGTAGGCGGCGACCGTGCCGAACAGAAAAGCGAGCAGGGAAAGCAGTCCTCCCTCCCACAGTTTCATGCGCAACACGTCGCGGGTCTCCCAGCCGACAGCCTTGAGGATGCCGATCTCGCGGCGCTCGTCCGCGGAGAGACCCGAGGCTTTCTCCCAGGCGAGGATCGCGAACGCCAGCAGGGTGCCGGAAAGCGGCAGCAGCACCAGTGCCGAGCGCCAGTCGAAGATCGCATCGTAGGTACGCTGCATCTCTTCGCGCAGGATGGCCCGGCTGTCGGGTAGCTGTTCGAGCACCTTTTCCGCGACGGTCTGCACTTCACGCGGGTTCGGAATCCGCAGTGCCAGGTCGGTGTATTCCCCGGGTGGGATGCCGAATAGGGTTCGGAAATCCGTCTCCTCGACCAGCAGCAGATCGGCACTGGCCAGTGCCGTCTCCATCGGCAGTACCTCGGCAATGTGGAAGCTGGCGAGCACGCCATCGTGGCCCCGGAAGCTGATGACGTCGCCCTGGCCTGCGCCGCGGGCCCTGGCCAGGGCGGGGCCGAGGATCGCCGTCCCTTTCTGGATCCC
>SLNI01000255.1 GCA_007133115.1 Thioalkalivibrio sp.
CCAGTGGTCACCATGATTGTGCGAGTAGATGACCGTGGAGATTGGCTTACCTTCGCCTATATGCTCCTGGAGCAGTTCCCAGGCCGCCCGCGCCGTCTCCGCGTCAATCAGCACATCGTAGACGATCCAGCCGGTCTCGCCACGGATGAAGGTGATTTGCGCCAGGCCCACGCCCCGCACCTGGTAGATGCCCGGTGTAACCTCGTAGAGACCGTAGTTCTGGTTCAGCTTGGCGATGCGGTGCAACGACGGATGCACGCTGTCGAACTGCTCCTGCTCGTCGATGAAATTGAACGCATCCATGTCCCAGGCGATGTGGCCGGCATCAGCCGGAATCTGCCGTTGCAGCATCGGCGCGATGAAGCCCTTGCGGTTCTCATCGAAATCCCGGGTATCCGAGAACGGCAGCGTCTCGCGTGCCTCGTTCAGGATATCGATCGTGAACTGGGACGGGGGCTTGCCTTTCGGGTCAAAGTGCGACAACACCGTGTCGGCGCCGGGCGCGGTATCGGCGATTCCGGCAGCCGGGAGAGCGATCGCGGTGGTCGCGATCAACGTGGCGAGCGCAAGCTTGCGCATCTGATGATGCATGGGTTACCCCTCCAACTCGAAAGAAACGTCAGGGAGTATTCGCAGAGGAGAGACGGCATGTCTAATGCATTATTGTGTTCATGCTGATACGCTTTGTGCATGCATTTGAAGCTTCGGCAACTCAGCCACGCTCTCGCGGTCTGGCGCCACGGCAGTTTTCGGCGCGCCGCCGCTGAGCAGCACCTCTCGCAGCCGGCGCTCTCCCGGAGCATCCAGAATCTCGAGGAGTCTCTCGGTGTTCTGCTGTTCGATCGGCAGACTACGGAGGTTACCCCGACCGCTTTTGGCGACGCCTTGCTCCGCCGGGCCGAGATCATCGTGACCGAGGCTGCCGAGCTCGAACGCGAAATGAAGCTCTTGAAGGGTCTGGACGTCGGTGGCCTGTCCGTTGCCATGGGCGTGTATGCGGCCGAGATGTCCGGCAACCGCGCGCTGGCGGAGCTTTCGAGTGCCCATCCAGATCTGCAGATCCGGGTGCAGCTTCGGAACTGGCGCGATGTTGAAAGGGTGGTGCGGGACCGCCGGGCCGACATCGGTTTCGGCGAAATCGGCCACCTGATGGACGCACCGGGTCTGCGCGTGGAACCGGTGGGTCGTCACGAGCTGGTGTTTTTCTGCAGGGCCGGACATCCGCTGCTGGCCCGGAATACGATCTCGGCCGAAGATCTGGATCGCTATCCGTTTGCCGGTGTTCCGATTCCGTCCCGCGCGGCGCCCCTGTTTCCGCGCAATTGCCGCATCGACCAAACCACTGGCGACCTGATCCCTCCGATCCTGGTAGAAGACCTGACCGCCGTGCGCACCCTCGTGGCCAATAGCGACGCCTTCGGGTCGGCAACCCCCGTTCAGGTCGAACCCTGGCTGCGAAGCGGCGAGCTTGCGGTGGTCCCATTCCGCGCTTCCTGGCTGCGCCTGAATTATGGGTTCATCTTTATCGAATCGCGCAGCCTGTCGCCGGCTGCCGAGACGTTCACCGAACTCGTTCGGCGGATCGAGCAAGAAGTCGAGCCAAAGAACCGGATTCTGGCCGATACGGTGCTGCAGGGAGTCAGGTCCGCCCTGTAAGTCCCTGCCCTGCTCTGCATCGTTCCAGCGCCCGTTTCGCACTCGCCCGAGGGGTTGGTGCAAGGCTATGCAAGATGTGTATGCTATCGCGGAATTCGATGAGCATACGTACCTCTGGCACCCGAACCGACCGAGAGAACAAATGATGAGAGCTAACCCCTTGGCGTGGCACAGCCCCGTACTCGTCCTGGTATTCGGCCTCGGCAGCGGGGCCCTGCAATCCGCAACCGCAGACCAGGCGGGCTGGAATTTCGAGGTCACACCCTATTTCTTCGCCGCCGGACTGGACGGAACCGCCGGTGTAAAGGGCCTCCAGGCCGATGTCGATGCCTCCTTCAGCGATATCTGGGACAACCTCGATCTCGGCCTGATGGGATTGTTTACCGCGGAGAGAGGTCCGTGGACCTTCGGGTTCGAGGGGATTTACTTCGAAGTGGGTAACCAGGCCTCGAAAACCGCTACCGGGCCCCAGGGCCAGGTCTCGGTCAGCGGCGCCGTGGACGTTTCGTCGTCCGTGACCGTTCTGCAGCCGTCCGTGATGTATCGCATCCTGGATGACCGGACGCGGGTCGACCTTGTAGGTGCACTGCGTTACACGAGGCTGAGCCTGGATCTCGATGTGAAGATCGCCGCAACCGATCCCCCGCTCGTGCCCCCCGGTGCAGGCTTCAACTTCAGCGGCTCCGACAACTGGACCGATGCGGTCGTGGGCGCCAAGGTGATTCACCCCATCTCGGATCGCTGGTCGCTACTGGGATACGCAGATGTGGGTGCGGGTGGCTCAGACCTCACGTACCAGATCGTCGCAGGCGTAAACTGGACCTTGAACGACCGTCTTACGGCCAAGGCCGGATACCGTTACGTGTACTGGGACTATGAGGATGACGGCGTCGTCTGGGATATCAGCGCAAGCGGTCCTTACCTCGGCCTCGGGATCGCGTTTTAACCACTTTGCAGACCCGGCGCGCGTTTGCGCGAACCCGTGGGGATGCCCAAAAGGAGTCTGACGGAAATGCGATACCTTCTGCTGGGTCTGTTCGCAGCCGCCCTTGTGGGCTGCCAATCGGAGAAGACCCCCGAGCCTCCCCTGGAGCCAACCGCGGAGGTCGACCCTGCCCCGGTCGTTGATATGCACACGAGCCGCATTGCGCTCGACTGGGCGGGGACGTACGAGGGGCTGCTCTCCTGCGCGGATTGCGCAGGCATCCACACGCAGCTGACCCTTGAACCCGATGGCCGGTTTGAAATGGTGACACGGCGGCTCGTTCGTGACGCAGCGCCGTCCTCCGCACGGGGGACGTTCGACTGGGAGGCCGACGGCAACACCATCGCGCTCAGTGACGACGCGGACGGACAGCGCTTCGCCGTGGGTGAGGGTCGCCTCCTTTTGCTGGAAGCCGGGCAGACAGAGCGGGCATGGGACCGGTCCGCCGCCACGCTGACGCAGTCGCCGCCCGCCGGGTTCAGCACCCGGCAGGATCTGCACGAGATGCTCGAGGACCATCGCTGGCAGCTCGTCGACGCGCGCGACGCGGCCAATGCGCGGATCGATGCCCTGTTTCCCGACCCGGAGCGATCGTTCGAATTCCACTTCGCTGAATCGCGTCTGCACGCGCAGGGCGGCTGCAACGGATTTCGGGCCGCATTTGCGATCGATGCCGACGACAGGCTCGAGGTCACGGGCGCAGTCAGCACGATGATGGCCTGTGCCGCGCCGCTGATGGAAGCGGATGCGGCACTCTCGGCGCGGATGGCCGAGCCGCTGGAAACCGTCCTGGTACGGGGTGCACAGCCCACGCTGGTTCTGCTCACGCCGGCTGGCGATGCGCTGGTGCTGAAAGGAGAGCTCACGCCGGAGGCTCGGTACGGTGCTCCAACCCGGGTCTTCCTCGAGGTGGCCGCGCAAACGGTGGCGTGCGAGGCATCGGTGCGAGGCGATGGCCTGTGCCTGCAGGTGCGGGAGATCACCTTCGACGAACAGGGTCTGCGGGTGGATACGCCCTCCGAATGGCAGGTCCTCACCACGGACATCGAGGGTTACCAGCACGAACCCGGCATCCGCAACGTGTTGCGCTTGAAGCGCTTCGAGCCCACTGCTGGACCCGATGTGTCGGCCGGTCCGATCTACGTGCTGGACCTGGTGGTCGAGTCGGAGGTCGTGTCGGACTGACGCCCGGCCGCCGCCAGGCGCTCAGCCGATGCGAGGGCCTGTGGCCGGCAGATGCTGTATATGCCGGCGCAGCAGCAGGGCGAGAATCAGGACCGGGGCCTGAAGCAGCACGAACAGCGCGCCAAAGGCGGCAAATTCCGGTTCCTGAAAGGTCGTCAGCGCCAACAGCGCGGCGATGCCGACATTGCGCACCCCGAACTCGATCGCGAGCACGGCGCGGTCGGTTCGATTCAGCTGCAGGAGGCTCCCGCTTAACCACCCTGCAACGAGCGCGAGCAGCGTGAAAGCAACCGTGACCCGTACGGCGTCGCCGAACATCACGACAACCGCATCCCGCTGTTCGAAAAACACCAGAACGAGGAAGAACACCAGCAGGCCAAGACCGGACGCCCGGAGGAATCGTCCGCCGCGCTCGATGGCCGCGGGAAGGAAATGCCTCAGGGTCATCCCGACTGCAACCGGCAGCAACAGGAACAACAGGAGGCGGGCCGTCATTTCACCGACCGGCACGCCGAACGCCTCTACACCGAGCGCCGCCGGCACGACGGCCGCGAACAGCAGCGGCATCGCCGCCAGCGCGACGAATCCCGAAACCGTCGTCAGCGTGATCGAGAACGCGACGTTCAGGCGGGCGACGGAACAGTAGTAGTTGGACAGAACCCCGCCCGGGCTGACGGCGACGAGGAGCAGACCGCCGGCCAGAACGGGAGGTGGGTTCAGCCACCAGATCACCAGTACCGCCAGCAACGGCAGGAGCAGGAGCTGACCGAAGGTCCCCCCGACGAGTGCCCGGCGCATGCGCAGAGAGGCCGTCAGTTGGCCTTGCGAGATCTCGGTGCCGACGATGGTCATCATCAGCACCACGATGATCGGAAGGAGGGATTCGAGGTTCATGGACGGATCTCCCGCACGATCACCGGCCCGGCTCCGGGTTTCCGGCCGGCGCGCACCGACCGTCAGCTTCCTTCACACCCCCGTGGCCCGGTCGATTCCCTCGGCCATGACCTCGGCAAGAAAATCGATCTCGTCCTCGGTGATCACGTAGGGCGGCATGAGGTAACCGACATTACCCAGCGGGCGCAGTAATGCACCGCGCGTGAGCCCATGCCGGTAGATGTCCAGTCCGCGGCGTTCCTGCCATGGAAAAGGCGTACGGGCGGCCTTGTCCTGCACGAGTTCCACCGCCGCGACCATACCCGTCTGGCGCACCTCGGCGACGTGCGGGTGGTCCTGCAGGGGTGCCAGGGCGGTCTGCATGCGTGCGGCGAGACGGGTGTTCCGTTCCAGCACCGGTTCGTTCGCAAAGATGTCCAGCGTGGCCAATGCGGCGCGGCAGGCCAGCGGATTGCCGGTATACGAATGCGAGTGCAGAAAGGCGTTCAGCTTCTCGTAGTCGTCGTAGAACGCGTCGTAGACCTCGTTCGTGGTCAAGACGACGGCGAGCGGCAGGTACCCGCCGGTCAGGCCCTTGGAGAGACACAGGAAATCCGGGCTGATCGGCCCTTGCTCGCAGGCGAACAGCGTGCCCGTGCGTCCGAAACCGACAGCGATCTCGTCGGCGATCAGGTGCACCCCGTGGCGGTCGCAGGCTTCCCGCAACAGGCGCAGGTATTCGGGATCGTACATGCGCATGCCGCCGGCGCATTGCACCAACGGCTCGACGATCACCGCACAGGTTTCGTGCGCGTGCTCCGCCAGCGCGCGTTCCATGTGCACGAACTGGCGTCGTGCAACATCGGCGCAGGTCTCGTCCGGTCCCCGGTCGAAGCAGTCGGGCGACGGTACCGTGAGCACCGGCATCATCAAGGGCGCATAGGTGGCCCGGTACAGTTCCACCGCGCCCACAGCCAACGCCCCGAGCGTCTCGCCGTGGTAGCTGTTGGACAGACAGATGAAGCGGGTTTTCTCCGGGTGACCGCGGTTCTTCCAGTAATGGAAGCTCATCTTGAGCGCCACCTCGACCGCGGCACTGCCGTTGTCGGCAAAGAACACCCGGTCGAGACCCTCGGGGGTGAGCCTGATCAGTCGTTCGGACAGCTGAACCACCGGCTCGTGGGTGCAGCCGGCCAGGATGACGTGTTCCAACTGCTCCAACTGGTCCCGGATCGCCGCGTTGATCCCCGGGTGGGCGTGCCCGAACAGATTCACCCACCAGGAGCTGATCGCATCGAGGTAACGCTTGCCCTCGAAATCCTCCAGCCAGACCCCCTCCCCCCGCCGGATCGCCAGCAGCGGCAGCGTTCCCTCCTCCCCGTAATCCTTCATCTGGGTACAGGGGTGCCAGAGAGCCGCCAGATCGCGTTGCTTCAGTGTCAGAGAGTCGTCCATGCGGCAAGTGTAGCAACCCCCCCCGGGGGCGCCATGGAAATCTTCAGGCCGTCGCGGAGTCGTCCTCGAAGAAGAAGCGATCTTCACCCCTGGGCGGCCGCAGCTGGTCCAGCCAGGTCGCTTCGGCATCGTATCGCGCGAAGAAAGGCTTCTGTACCCATTCCGGGTTGCGCGCCTGAACGAAACGCAGCGCCAACAGCTTTTCTCCCCGGAATTCGGTGACGCCCTGAATTTCCACCTTCCCCGGCGCGGCGCTCATCGAAGGCCCTCGCGCCGTGCGCGCGAGACCGGATACGCCGCGCAGTGCGTCGCGATAGATCTCCCACGCCCGCACCAGCGGTACTTCGAAGTAGTGGCGCGCGCCGGTGTCGCGTTCCACGAACATGTAGTACGGATGGATGCCCAGACTGACCTGTTCGCGCCAGAGGCGTGCCCAGACGTCCGGGTCATCGTTGATGTGTGCGAGCAGCGGGCCCTGTGAGCGCAGGGTCGCACCCGTCTCCCGCAACCGGCGGATCGCCGCACGTGCCACCGGTGTGTCGAGTTCGCGCCAGTGATTGTAATGCGCCATGATCGCCACGTTCTTGCCGGCCGTCACCATGCGCTCAAGCAGTCGCAGCAGATCATCCGCGTCGGCATCGGTGACGAAGCGGTACGGCCAGAAGGTCAGCGCCTTGGTCCCGATCCGGATGTTCCGGATCGCCTCGTACTCCGGTGCCAGCAGGGGTTCCAGATACTGCGCCAGGTTGCGCGTCTTCATCACCATGGGATCGCCGCCGGTGATCAGCAGATCGGACACTTCCGGGTGCGCCCGGAGATACGCCAGCATTTCGGTCGCCTGGTTCGAGGCAATGCGCAGTTCCTTGTCGCCCACGAACTGGGCCCA
>SLNI01000288.1 GCA_007133115.1 Thioalkalivibrio sp.
GCGGCGGAATAGTTCGTCTGCCCGAACTGTCCGCGCTGACCGTTCACCGACGAGATGTTCACGATACGGCCCCAGCCGCGCTCGGTCATTCCGTCCACGACCTGGCGCGTGACATTGAACAGGCTGTCCAGGTTCGTGCTGATCACCGCACGCCACTGGTCGGGTTCCATCTTTTTGAAAGTCTTGTCGCGCGTGATGCCCGCGCAGTTGACCAGCACATCGATGGGCCCAACCCGGGATACGATGTCCTGCGCCATTTTCTGCGAGTCCTCGAACGAAGACACGTCACCGGAGGCGATCTCGAACTCGTGGCCTTCCGCAGCCTGTTTCTTCTGCCACGCCTCAGCCAGATCCTTTTCCGCCGGGTAGTAGCCTGCGACGACCTTGAAACCTCTCTCGGCCAGTTCGAGACAAATCGCCGAACCGATTCCACCGATACCGCCAGTGACCAACGCTATACGTGCAGCCATGCATCCTCCCGTTTTGCGGCCCGTGGCCCAACGCGGAAAGGGGGCGCCCAGCGCCCCCTCCGGTAGCTCGTGGCCGGTTTCTCTTCAGGCAGCGGCTTTGGCCGCGGCCTTCTTGATGGTTTCGCCGGTGGCCTGCATGTTCTTGCTGGCAACCTGCATTTGCTGATCCACGACCTCGGCAGCGGCATCGCGGGCCTCGGTCAGGACTTCCACCGCATCGCGGTAGTTTTTCAGATACTCCTGGCCGTAATCCTGGGCCAGCTTGGCCTGCGTGGTGACCAGTTCCTGGTAACCCTTGGCCTTGGTCATGCCTTCCATGCCCTTGGCACTCGTCGACAGCATCGTGTTGGTCAGGTCCATCTGTTGCTGGAACAGACGCTCACTGGCACGCATGTTGATTTCGCCGAGCTTGCGCATCGCTTCGAAAGCGCCCTGGGCCATTTCATTATAGTCATCAAACATCTGGTTTTGCATGATTCAATCTCCTGGCGAATGCCACCACGCCGTTATGGTGCAGTGCAGCATTGTTGCATTGCAGCATAGGAGACCGGGACGCACTTGTCAAGCGTCGTCCGAGCGATTGTCAGGGTGGATCAAACAGCATGGCACCGGGGAGCCTTTCCCGGTGCCGGTTACTCGTTTCGGGGCCGGGAGGAAGGTTTTCCGGGTTTCAGACCCGCGGTTTGCAAGAAGCTATTCTGCATTTCCCGCCACAGGTCCATGTTGCGCTCCGCCAGTTCCGTCCAGGTGTCGACTGCGGGGCCTGAGACGATATGGTCCATCTGGGCACGCAACTGCTCCTCCTGCTCGCTGTAGAGTTTCAGGGTCTGTTCGAGAAAGCTGGAAAACGCATCCTGTGCGGACTCGTCGTAGAAGCGGATGAATCGGGTGAGCATGTCGGTGGTGAACAACGGATTTCCACCCGCCTCCTGTTCCGTGATGATCTGGATCAGGATGCCGCGCGTGATGTCATCGCCACTCTGGGTGTCGATGACCTGCACGTCCGTTCCGTTCAGCATCAGGCGCTGCACGTCCGCCAACGTGATGTAGCGGCTTTCCTCGGTGTCATAGAGTCGCCGGTTCGGGTACTTCTTGATCAGCCGTTGCTCGCTCACGGCACACCCCATTGCTTCTTCATGGATACAACACCTCAATCATAGCGGGATTTGCCGGTGAACGACGCCCCGGCGCGAGGCCGGGGCCGATACCCGGATCAGTCGATGCGTTCCAGCGCCATTGCCACACCCTGGCCACCTCCGATGCACAGCGTGGCGAGGCCACGTCGGGCATTTAGCCGCTGCATGCCATGCAGCAGGGTCACCAGCACGCGTGCGCCGGAGGCGCCGATCGGATGACCGATCGCGATGGCCCCGCCGCTCACGTTGACCTTGGACAGATCCCACCCGAGCTCCTTGTTCACCGAAATCGCCTGGGCGGCGAAGGCCTCATTCGATTCGACCAGGTCCAGGTCCTGCGGCGTCCAGCCTGCCTTTTCCAGGCAGGCCCGGGTAGCCGGGATCGGCCCTGTGCCCATGATCGACGGGTCGACACCGGCGGCGGAGAAGGCGACGATTCTCGCCATCGGCTTCAGGCCCAGCTCGCGCGCTCGGGCGGCCGTCATCACGATCACGGCCGCCGCGCCGTCATTGATGCCCGAAGCGTTGCCGGCGGTGACGGTGCCCTCGCGGTCGAAGGCGGGACGCAACTTGCCGAGCCCCTCGGCCGTGGTGCCGGCGCGTGGGAATTCATCGGTGTCGAAGATCACCGGTTCGCCCTTGCGTTGCGGGATCTCGATCGGAACGATCTCATCGCGGAAGACGCCGTCGCGAATCGCGGCCTCGGCGCGCTGCTGGGACTGTGCGGAAAAGGCATCCTGTTCTTCCCGGCCGATGTCGTACTGCTTGGCGATGTTTTCCGCCGTGGTGCCCATATGGACGTCGGTGATCGAGCACCACAGACCGTCGTTGATCATGGTGTCCTTCATTGCCCAGGCGCCCATCTTCACGCCGCTGCGGGAGCGGGGCAGGGCATGTGGCGCCAAGCTCATGCTCTCCTGGCCACCGGCCACGACGATGTCCGCGTCCCCGCAGAGCACGGCCTGATACGCAAGATGCACGGCCTTCAGCCCGGATCCGCAGACCTTGTTGATGGTCATCGCCGGCACGGTGTGCGGAAGGCCGGCTTCGAGGGAGGCCTGGCGCGCAGGGTTCATGCCGGCTGCGCTGGTCAGTACCTGCCCGAGAATCACTTCGCTCACCTGTTCAGGCTTCACGCCTGTGCGTTCGAGCAGCGCGCTGATGACCTTCGCGCCCAGCTTGCTGGCGGGAATGTCACCCAGCGATCCCATCAGCGTTCCAACGGCCGTACGGGCCGCACCGACAATCACGATCTCTTCACTCATCTCATGCGTCTCCTTGTGGGTGCCCGCAACGGTTTTGGCGTCAAAAAAGCTGGCGGGTCGGTATCCAACGAATTATGACATGCTGCGGCGCACGACCCAATGCGGCCGTTTTGTTATGGTGCAGTGCACAAATTTCGTGCTAGTATCCGGTGGAAGCTCTAGAATCCAAGCATGTCATGCACACCCGCCGCTGAGCGGAGCCCATCAGGAGACTGAGATGTCTGATTCCGAAACGACCGCCGACCGGTGGCTGGAAGCACAGAAGCGTTACTGGGACGCCTGGGCGGAGATGGCACAACGCGGCCTCGATACCGCGACGGGCGGTTCCCGCGAACCGGCGAACCCGTGGGCGGACGGGATGGAGCAGTGGTGGAAAGCGGTCTCTCCGTCGGCGCCGAAGCCCGCGCAGGACGTGTTCAGCCAGCTCGTCAATCTCGGCAAGAACTACTTTGCGATGGCCGAGGGACTCAGCAAGCCCACGGGCTCCGGCGATGTCTCGGAAATGGTCCAGAACTGGATGCGGACTCTCTCCGATGCGTTTGCCAAGGGTGGACAGGGCATGAACCCGTTGGCGGCGATGGGGCTGGGCGGAAAGACGGGGCGCGGCGCCATGCCGTTCTGGGACCTCCCGTTCGATACGTTCTCACGCACGATGTCGGCCGGCTCGCCGGTTCCCGGCGATTTCCTCAAGGCTTTCGAAGGCGATGTTCCGGGTGATATGCGCGCCCAGATGGACCGATTTCTCTCGACCCCGGCAATCGGCTACGGTCGCGAATACCAGGAGCAGTACCAAAAATTCGCCCGGCTCGTGATGGAATATGAAAAGGCGATGGGCCAGTATCAGGCGGGATTCGGCGCACTGGGCCAGAAATCTCTGGAGATATTCCAGAATCGTCTGGAGAAAACCGCAGCCGATTCCGGACCGGTGAACTCCGTGCGTCAGGTGTACAACATCTGGGTTGACGCCTGTGAAGAGGTGTACGCCGAATACGCCATGTCCGATGACTATGCCAAGCGGTATGGCGGGATGGTCAATGCCCTGATGGCGGTCAAACACCAGGGCGCGCGGCTGGTGGACGAAAGCCTGGAAGCCATGAACATGCCGACCCGCACGGAAATCAGCGGGCTTCAGCGCCGACTGCACGACGCCCGCAAGGACTTCCGGAAGCTGTCTGTCGAGGCCGAGCGCATGCGAGCGGAGCTGGACGATATGGCAGGCGTGGTCTCTGGGGTGGAGGCGCTGCGTCAGGAGCTGGACACCTTGCGTGAAGCGGTGAAGAAGCTGCAGGAGAAGCCCGCCCCGGCGACACCTTCGGACGCGACGGCAGCCAAGGCCGCCGCACCCGCGAAAACCGCTGCGACCAAGACCCCCGCAAAAGCGGCTGCCACCAAGGCCCCCGCGAAACCCGCTGCGACCAAGACCCGAGCGGCAGCGAAGCCTGCCAGCAAGCCTGCCCCCGGCGCGACTGGGGGCACGACACGGAAGACCGGCACCACCCGGAGGAAAACCCAGTCATGACCCCGATCCAGATTCGACCCGACGAAGCCCTCGACGAGCTGACGACCTTCCAGAACAAGCTCACCCACGGCATCCAGAACCTGATGGATGTCGAAGAAATCACGACGGGCGTGACCCCGAAGGAAGCCATCTACGAAGAGGACAAGATGGTCCTCTATCGCTTCCAGGCGCCCGCCAGCGTGGTCCAGAACCCCGTGCCCGTACTGATCGTCTACGCGCTGGTGAACCGGCCGTACATGGCCGACCTGCAGGAAAACCGCTCGACCGTCCGCGGCCTGCTCGATGCCGGCATGGACGTGTATCTGATCGACTGGGGCTATCCCGACCGGGCCG
This sequence comes from Thioalkalivibrio sp., assembly GCA_007133115.1. Classification (GTDB taxonomy): domain Bacteria; phylum Pseudomonadota; class Gammaproteobacteria; order Ectothiorhodospirales; family Ectothiorhodospiraceae; genus Thioalkalivibrio. Next base: position 4,724 of record SLNI01000288.1, read on the forward strand.
ACCGCTACCTCACGCTGGACGACTACATCAACGGGTATCTCGATCGCTGCGTCGACGTGATCCGCAAGCGCCATCGCCTGGATGCGATCAACGTGCTCGGCATCTGCCAGGGCGGCACCTTCAGCCTTTGCTATGCGGCGACCCATCCGGACAAGGTGGCTAACCTGGTGACGATGGTGACCCCGGTGGATTTCCAGACCCCGGACAACATGCTGTACAACTGGGTCCGTTACCTGGATGTCGACCTCACCGTCGATACGCTCGGTAACATTCCCGGCGAGATGCTGAACTGGACCTTCCTGAACCTGAAGCCCTATCGATTGATCGGGCAGAAATACCTGGACATGATCGACGTCCTCGACAACCCGACGCAGGTGGCCAACTTCCTGCGCATGGAGAAATGGATCTTCGACAGCCCGGATCAGGCGGGCGAAGCCTACCGGCAGTTCCTGAAGGACTTCTACCAGGAGAACAAGCTGGTGAAGGGTGGGCTTGAGATCGGGCCGCACGAGGTCAACCTGAAGAATGTGACCATGCCCGTTCTCAATATCTTTGCGACCGAAGATCACCTGGTACCCCCCGACGCTTCCAAGGCACTGAAAAAGCTGGTGGGGACCCGCGACTACACCGAGATTTCCTTCAAGGGCGGTCATATCGGCATCTATGTCTCCGGCCGTGCGCAGAAGGAAGTCCCGCCCGCGATCGGGCAGTGGATCGACAAGCGCAGCTGAGCACGTTCGGCGCAGTCGCTCGCAACCAAAACGCCCCGGCCGCGGAACCGGCTGGGGCGTTGCTGTTTCGGGGTGCGATCCCGCAGGAGTTCATCCCGTGCCGGTGCAGGCAGTAGACTGGCACGTTGTACACAGACCCTGAGTTTGCCCATGTCCGACCGCACCGAATTCCGCCTCACCGTCTCCTGCCCCGACCAGATGGGGATCGTCGCCCGGGTCGCCCGGCTGATCGCGGACTCTGAAGGCTGGATCACCGAGGCCGCCCAACACACGGACACCGAGGCGCACTGGTTCTTCATGCGCTGGGTGTTTTCCCTGAACGGGGGTGCCGACGCGGCCTTGACGCGGGAGTTCTCGCAGCTCGCCGAGGAACTCCGGATGAACTGGTCACTGACACGTGCGGAGGCTCGACCGCGGGTGGTGATCCTGGTCAGCCGAGAACCGCACTGCCTGACGGACCTGCTGGCCCGCTGGCGCTCCGGTGAGCTGCCGATGGAGATCCCCGCGATTCTCTCCAACCACCGTGATCTCGAAGAGGTTGCGGCGTGTTACGGCATCCCGTTCGAACACATCCCAGTGACCCGTGAGACCCGTGAGGCGGCATTCGCAACGCTGCAGCAGCGGTTGCGCGCGCTCCAGGCGGAGACAGTCGTGCTCGCGCGTTACATGCAGATCCTCCCGCCCACCCTGTGCGCCGAGTTCCGGGATCGGCTGATCAACATCCATCACAGCTTCCTGCCGTCCTTCGTGGGTGCGCGGCCGTACCACCAGGCCTTCGCCCGCGGCGTGAAACTGATCGGCGCGACCTGCCACTACGTGACCGAAGATCTCGATGCGGGTCCGATCATCGAGCAGGACGTCGCGCGCATCCGCCACGACGATCAGGTGGCCGACCTGGTGCGCAAGGGTCGCGACGTGGAGCGCTGGGTGCTGTCCCGGGGGCTGCGCTATCACCTCGAGGGCCGGGTGCTGACGCACGGCAACAAGACGATCGTATTCGACTGATGCCCGCACGCTTGCATTTGCGCGCCACGCCCGCATGATGAGCCTATGAATGACACGACCCGTTACCGCGTGACCTTCGTCAACCAGGGCAAGGTCTACGAGATGTTCGCGCGCGAGGTGTACCAGGATTCGCTTTACGGTTTCGTCACCATCGAGGATCTGCTGTTCGGTGAGCGCAGCAAGCTGGTGGTGGACCCGGGTGAGGAGCGGCTGCGCCACGAATTCGAAGGTGTGGAACGTTTCCACATTCCGTTGCACGCCGTGATCCGCATCGACGAGGTCGCCGAGATCGGCATCGCGCGCATTCGGGACCTGGCGCCAGGCAACAACGTGACCATGTTCCCCGGCGTCCTCCCGCCCGGAGCAGACCGTGGCAAATGATCTCCCGCGCAGCCGATTGCGGTTTGCCCGGCCCTGGTTTAACCTGCGCAGCTTCGTTGGCGAGGCCCAGGCCCCGCACGCCGAAAATCCGGAGAGGTGGCCGAGTGGTTGAAGGCGCACGCCTGGAAAGTGTGTATACGGCAAAACCGTATCGAGGGTTCGAATCCCTCTCTCTCCGCCAGATAC
>SLNI01000243.1 GCA_007133115.1 Thioalkalivibrio sp.
CGCTGACGCCCGGCCAACTGCTTGCCGAGCTCAACCGGCTCGGGGGAGAGAATGGGGTTGGACGCCTGGACCTGGTCGAGAACCGGTACGTGGGCATGAAGTCGCGCGGTTGTTACGAAACGCCTGGCGGCACCATTCTGCTCAAGGCCCGGCGTGCACTGGAGTCCCTGACGCTGGACCGCGAGGTGGCGCATCTGAAGGACGAACTGATGCCGCGCTACGCCAGCCTGATCTACAACGGGTACTGGTGGAGCCCGGAACGAAGGATGCTGCAGGCGGCGATCGACCAGACCCAGTCGGTGGTCAATGGCTCGGTACGGCTGCGGCTCTACAAGGGGAATGTCATCGTCGCGGGCCGTCGTTCGGAATCGGACAGCCTGTTCGACGACACGCTCGCCACCTTCGAGGACGACGCGGGCGCCTATGACCAGAAGGATGCCGCGGGCTTCATCAAGCTCAACGCTTTGCGGCTCCGGATCGCGGCCGGGCGCAACCGGTCTCAAGTCTGAGTCGGCCGGCCGGGCCCGTGATGCACTCGTTCTCGCCCGGCGCTTCGGGAAAGGATGTCGCGAACTCGCATATGGACGAAATTTCCCGCAGGCTTGGACTTTTCCGGCAATGATCGGGGTCCCCATCACCATGCGACCGCGTGACGTCTTTACGCGCCTGCTCGTGGCCATTGCGGTCTCGACCCTCGTCGGCTGTGCCACAGTGCCGAGCGAGGACCGGCATCCCTCCGATCCGTTCGAGCGCTACAACCGCGCGGTCTTCACCTTCAATGACGGCCTCGATCGTGCCATCCTCAAACCGACTGCAGAGGCCTATTCGGAGTTGCCACAGCCGGTGCGGACGGGTATGGGTAACTTCTTCTCGAACTTCGACGACGTTCGGGTGGCGCTCAACAACGTTCTGCAGGGCAAGTTCCACAATGCCGCTTCCGACGTGTCTCGGGTGCTGTTCAATACCAGCTTCGGCCTGCTCGGCCTGATCGACGTCGCCAGCCCGATGGGGCTGGCCAAAAACAATGAGGACTTCGGGCAGACCCTGGGTTATTGGGGCATGCCCGCCGGACCGTATCTCCAGATTCCGTTCCTGGGTCCCAGCACGGCGCGGGACGCGCCCGCCCGGGTCGTCGATTTCTACACGAACCCCCGCAACTACACGATTGGCGGGCGGCGTGAGCTTCGCGACTATTGGGTGCCCCTCGCGCTGCTCGACCTCGTGGATACCCGGGCCGGTCTGCTTTCGACGGAAGCGGCCCTGGCGGCTCTGTCCGATGACCGCTACGTCGCTCTGCGCGATCTCTGGTTGCAGAGGCGGGAATTCCTCGTGCGCGATGGCGAGGCTGCAGACGATGACGAGTGGCTGGACGAGTTGGATGAGCTGGAGGCGTTGGAGGCCCTGGAGCGGGAGGGAAGCACTCAGTGAGCCTCGCGACGGTCATGCCTATGCTGGAGATTCTTACCCTCCGGCGGGGGCCACAGGATCTGCCGGCCGGTTACCCGGTGCTGGGGTTCTGGATGGGTGCGTCCCTTATTTCCGGGGTGCTGGTGGCCGGCCCGCAGCATGGGTTCGCCGCGAGCGTGCTGCTGGGGGGGCTCGACCTGCTGGTGCTCTACCTGTTCGTTGTGGCGCTGCTCCGCGTCAAGGGTTTATCCGCCGGGCGATGGCTGCAGACCTATACGGCGTTGGTCGGTGTCAGCGCAGTGCTCGGTCTGGTCATGAGTGCACTCCTTTGGATGGTTCCACCGGATTTCGAGAATGGCAGTGTCTCGGCGCCTGCCATGCTGCTTTATCTCGGTCTGGTGGTCTGGCTGCTGTTGGCATTCGGTCACATTCTCCAGAAGGCCCTGGAGCTCGACTTGCGTATGACTGGCGTGGCGATCGCCCTCGGCTTTCTGATTCTCTCCAGCGTGGTCACCCAGTTGGCCCTCGGTTGGGTGACCGCATGACCGGATCGATTCATGTGCTGGGAATCGGAGGCACCTTCATGGGTGGACTGGCCCAGCTCGCGGCCGCAGCGGGCATCCCCGTGTCGGGGGTCGATGAAAACCTGTATCCGCCCATGGATCAACAACTTCGGCAGGCCGGAATCCCGTTCCACGAGGGTTACGCGGATGCCGAGTTACCCATTGATGCCCGGATTGTCGTCGGCAACGTGATGCGCCGCGGGATGCCCATCGTGGAATCGATGCTCAACCTGGGATTGCCCTATGTTTCGGGTCCGCAATGGCTGGCGGAAAACATTCTTCAGGGTCGGTGGGTGATTGCGGTCGCCGGTACCCATGGCAAGACCACCACGGCCAGTATGGTGGCGTACCTGCTGGAGTCCGCGGGACTGCAACCCGGTTTCCTGATCGGGGGCGTGCCGCGAGATTTCGGCGTCAGCGCGCGCCTGGGCAACGGGCCGTTCTTCGTGATCGAGGCCGACGAGTACGACAGCGCGTTTTTCGACAAGCGCGCGAAGTTCGTGCATTACCGCCCCCGGACCCTGGTGTTGAACAATCTCGAATACGATCATGCCGACATCTACCCGGATCTTGCCTCGATCGAGCGCCAGTTTCATCATCTGGTGCGCATCGTCCCGGGGCAGGGCGAGATTCTGACGAACGCGGAAAGCGCCGCACTCGGGCGGGTCCTGGAGCAGGGTTGCTGGACTCCCGTGGTCCGTTTCGGAATCCGGGACGGGCTGGACCTGGGTGCCCGATTGCTGAACCGTCAAGGCGCCCGCTTCGAGGTGCGGGTCGAAGACCGCGTGGTGGGTGAGGTCTCCTGGGAGCTGACCGGTGAACACAACGTCGCGAACGCGCTGGCTGCACTCGGGGCGGCCCGTCATGCGGGGGTTCCGATGGAGCAGAGTGTCGCCGCGCTTTCGGGCTTCACTGGCGTGCGGCGCCGCCAGGAGGTGCGTGGCGAGGTCAATGGTATCCGCGTGATCGATGACTTCGCGCACCATCCCACCGCCATCCGGATGACCCTTGAGGGCTTGCGTGCGGCGCTCCCTGCCGGCCGCCGTCTGCTGGTTGTGCTCGAGCCACGGTCCAATACCATGCGCATGGGAGTCCATGCGGAGAGTCTCGGAGGCGCACTGGCTCTGGCCGACCAGGTCTTCCTGTTCGTGCCGGACGCGCTACGCTGGTCACCCGCATCCGTTGCGGGGCAGATCGGGGACCGCCTGACCACGGGAGCGGCGATCCCGGGGCTGGTGGCCGCAGTGACGGCGTCCGCGCGCCCGGGTGACTCCGTGGTGGTCATGAGCAACGGCGGTTTCGGTGGCATACACGAGTCTCTACTCACGAGCCTCCGGGAGAAATGGCATGGCAGCATCTGACGTAGCCCTGGCTCTGACCGGGGCCTCGGGCATCCAGTATGGGGTGCGTCTGCTGGAATGCCTTGTGCGTACGGGTGCGGGCGTTCACCTGATGCTATCGCGCCCGGCCCAGGTGGTCCTGGGACTCGAAACCGACCTCGCCGTGCCCGGTCGGCCGGCCGAGATCGCACGGTTCTTCAGCACGCGCTTTGCTGCAGCCGATGGCCAGATCCGATGCTACGGTCCAGATCAGTGGACGGCGCCCGTGGCCAGTGGCTCGGCGGTACCGAGGGCCATGGTGGTCTGCCCCTGTTCCACGGCCACGGTGTCGGCCGTCGCCTCCGGGGCTTCGCGTAGCCTGATCGAACGCGCCGCGGACGTGGTTCTGAAAGAACGGCGCAAGCTGATCCTGGTGGTCCGTGAGACCCCCTTTTCCGAAATCCATCTGGAAAACATGCTCCGACTCGCCCGCATGGGGGCGGTGATCATGCCGGCAAACCCCGCTTTCTACCATCGTCCGCAGACGCTGGACGACCTCGTCGATTTCATGGTCGCGCGCATCCTGGATCACCTGGACATCGAACACGATCTGGTTCCCCGCTGGGGGCGCAATCCGGAAGATACCAGGGGGCTCGAGACGTGACCGAACGCCCTCTGTTCCCGTTGAACACCGTGCTGTTTCCGGACGGGCTGCTGCCCCTGCGCATCTTCGAGACACGCTATGTCGATATGGTGCGCGACTGCATGCGTGCTGGCGGTGGGGGGTTCGTGGTGGTGTCCATACTCGAAGGTGCCGAGACTTCGACGGAGGCGCGGTTTTCCGAGGTGGGTACTCGCGCCGAGATCATCGACTGGGACCAGCGCCCGGATGGCCTTCTCGGGATCCTCGCCTGTGGTCGCGAACGGGTGCGTGTTCGCTCCCATCAGCAACGCAGCGATGGCCTGATCGTGGCGCAAGTGGATCCGATCGAGGAATGGCCTCCGCTGGATCTGCCCCTCGAATATGCCTCGCTGGCCGGCTTGCTCGAACGTCTTCTGGATCAACTGGGCACACCATGGTCGCACCTGACACGCCAGCTCGGCGATGCCTCCTGGGTGGTCGGACGACTGGTCGAGCTATTGCCTCTAGATCGGGCGATCAAGCAGGCGTTGCTGGAGGAGGACGATCCCCTGCGGCGTCTCGAACGGCTCCGAGGAGCCATGCTGGCGGTACCCGATTCCTGACACGGACAGTGTCTGCTGGTATCGTCCGCGTAAACATTACCTATGGGAGCCTTTTATGGCCGTTCAGGAACTGACGCAGGACAACTTCGAAGCCACCGTGACCGGAAGCGACATCGTCATCGTCGACTTCTGGGCCCCCTGGTGCGCTCCGTGCCGGACGTTTGCCCCGACGTTCGAGGCCGCTTCGGACCAACACGGCGACATCGTGTTTGCGAAAGTGAACACCGAGGACGAACAGGGTCTGGCGGCGGCGTTCCAGATCCGGTCGATTCCGACGCTGATGATCTTCCGTGAGAAAGTGATCATCTTTTCACAGCCCGGCATGCTGAGCGCCGGCCAGCTGGACGATGTGATCGGCAAGGTGCGCGAGCTCGACATGGCGCAGGTGCACGAGGATATCCGCAAGCAGCAGGAAGGCGCGGGCGGCAACGCCTGATCCTGCGTTAATCCCGCTCCGCGCGGAAGCGCGCCCATGCTCGGCATCATGACCCAGATGGGCGCGCTGATCGTTTGCGGCGTCGCCTGGAGCCGTCTTCGACCCGGTGGACTTGGCGCGGACGAGACCCGCCGTGTTCTGACCACACTGGTCTACTACCTGTTATTGCCGGCACTGGTTCTCAAGGTGCTCTGGGCGGCCCCCCTGGGAATGGTCTCCGTGCAGATCGCGTTGGTCGCGGCGGTGACCGTGCTCGCCGGGCTTGCACTGACCGCTCTGGCCTGCCGGGTCTGCCAGCCGAGCCGTGCCGCCATCGGTGCGATGATGCTCGCGGCGGCCTGGCCGAACGCCGTTTACCTGGGACTGCCGATTCTGGATCGCCTGTTCGGTGAGGCCGGACGTGCGGTGGCAATCCAGTACGACCTGTTCGGCGCGCTGCCGCTCCTGCTCACCGTGGGTGTCGTGATTGCCCGGCATTACGGGGACCGCGCCGGTGAGCCGGTGGGTCCGCTTCGGGGGCTGTTCGCGGTGCCGTCGATCTGGGCGGCGATCCTCGCCGTGACCCTGAACCTCTCCGGAATCGCGATACCTTCGTGGCTCGATGAATGGCTGGGCTTTCTGGGTCACTCGGTGACACCGCTGATGCTGTTCTCGCTGGGGCTCGCGCTGGTGTTCGACCGCTTTCGTTGGCAGGACACTCCGGCATTGGCGACGGTCACGGTGGTCCAGTTGATTCTGGCGCCCCTGGTGGCCCTGAGCCTGGTGGTAGGGCTCGGGATGCAGGGAGTCCCGGCGATGGGTACGGTCCTCGAGGCGGCGATGCCGGCGATGGTGCTGGGCCTGGTGTTCGCTGACCGGTTCGGCCTCGATACGGGACTCTATGCGGCCGCCGTGACCCTGACCACCGCAATCTCGCTGGTGACGTTACCTTTGTGGTTTGCGTTGTTGCAGACACTGACGGTGCTGCAGTAGCCGCGCGTTCCCTACTACTACGGGTGTTGCCTTCAACGCGGCTGCTGCCGCCGTTCCCGCAGCCAGCGGCCCGGAAGGGCGGACGGGACAGGGCCCGGGTCCGCGCCGGTCGTGTCGGCTGTGGACGTCGGTGGCTTTTGGTATCCGTCCGGCCGCGGACCGGCGGGAATTGCACGCAGGCCATCGAAATACAACCTGCCGCCCGAGGCGTTGCCTGCCGCGTCCATGGTGATCAGGAAACTGTCGAAATGGAACGTCTCGCCATCGACGCGGCCATCTCCGTTGACCCATCCCTGCACCGGATCCCGATTGAAATCCCAGACGATGCGCTGCCACCCGTCCCAGTCGACCGTGTACCAGCGGGAGCCTTCGAGCTGGCCCCGGCCGTCCCGAATCAGCAGACGAAAGCGGTTTTCAGAACCGTCGCCCAGCACGAACACCTCGAGTGCCTGGCCGGGCCCGAATCGGCGGTGCGGCTGTGCTGCGACCGGGTGGGGCATATGCAGTCTCAGCAAGTGGCTGCCCGCTCCGCCCGCCACGGGTTCCAGAAATGGGATCTCCGTGTCCCAGCGGAAATCCAGGCGCATGGCGCCTCCGCTGCCGTGCGGATGCCCCCGAGCCCGATCGCGATCCTGATCGATCATCGCGGCGGCAATCGTTGTTTCATCGATGACTACACCAGAGAAGGTTCCGCTGCGGTCCGGCGGCCACCAGTTGGTGATCCCGCCATCGAAATCATCGATCAGGCCGATGGTAGAAGGGTAGGCGAATCCAGGTCCTTCGCCCGCGTCGGCCCAGGCCTGGGGCGGCAGGAAGAGCAGCATCAGTCCAACGAGGCCGACTGCGGGGAGCGGTTTCACGACCCCGCAGCGGGCCATACGGAAACCTCGTTACCCGATCGCTTCTCCAGATATGTCGGCGCTGCGTTGGGCCCGGTTGCAACCGGTTGGCAATTCGTGCGGACGCTCGCCGTGCTCCGGTGGACCTCGCTGCGCTCGATAGGCACCGAAC
>SLNI01000137.1 GCA_007133115.1 Thioalkalivibrio sp.
ACGCGGGTCCAGACGCCGTCCTGCCAACGCATCAGATACATCGCGGTCTCGGGACCGATCACGGTCTTCTTGCCGCAGTGGGCCAGCCACCCGCGACCGTCCAGCGGCCGCTCAATGACCAGGTGCCGCGGCCGCCCCCGCACGTCGTTGAAGATCAGTCGGTCACCCTCACTGAATGCCCCGATGACTCCGTCATCGACGGTCAGGAGCCACTGCGCAACGTCGGTCACCGGAGCGGGATCCGTCTCCGACGCGGCCAGCAACGCGACGATAACCGGCTGCCGATTGCCCGCCCCACTGCGCGGATTGAGGCGTGTCAAGGCAGGCTCGTCGGCGATGCTCCCGGTCCGGAGCTTGTGTCCGGCGAGATCCATCACCACGCGGCAGTCCCGCCCCACGGCCTCCTGCGCACGGCGGATGTTCTCGATCATGCGCTGCCACACCGGAGGATCGTCGTGCGCGCAGTTGATGCGGGCGCAGTCCATCCCCGATTCCAGCAGGGCCCGCACCAGGGATTCGTTCGAGGCCGCCTCCGAGGGCATGGTCACCATGATACGGGCGGTGCGGCTCGGTTGCGGCGGTCCGAACAGGGTGCGGGTGTTCATCGCCAGCAGCTCGTTTCCCGCATCGAATCCAGGCGCCGGCATCGGGTCGAGTTCCGGCAGGGGCTGACCGCACAGACCCGCCAGGACCCGAATCAACTCGTCGATGCTCGCCAGCACATGGGCTTCGACACGCCCGAGCGAGGAGAGTCCGCGACGCGCCAGCCGCAGCTGCAGGGGTCGCAGATCCTGGCAGCGGAGCGCGAGGTACTTCGCAAGGTTGCGGGCACTGGGTGAAAAACGGCCCTCGGAATCGGGCGAAGAGAGCGCCCAAAGGCGGCTCTCGGAGCCGGCCACGATCTGGACGCGCAAGGAGAGCATATCGTCGAGCAGGGCGCGATGCTCCGGATCGACGTCGATGGGTTCGGGTTTTTTCATGACCTTTCTGTTTACCACAGCTTCGTGACGCTCCGATGACGGCGCCCGGATCCCGGGTGCGCGAAACAGAGGGGAGGCCGGTATTGCGAAGTCTTCACATGGCAGTCATGGATCGGTCACCGGCCTGTCACCGAAAGGGCACAAGCTACGTCACAAACGTATGGAGGAGAGCCGCGAACATGCCAGAACTGGCGAAGTACGGACCCTGGGCTTCTTCGCCCCGCCAGGCCCTGGTCACCGAGCTCGCGTCCAGCCCGGCCGACGTTCTGGCGTCCCAACGGCTGCGGTTCCGGGTGTTCGCACAGGAGATGGGGGCACGGCTGCCCAGTGCCGATCAGGGTATCGATCGCGACCACTACGACGATTTCTGCCGGCACCTGCTGGTGCGCGAGGCCGACACCGGCGATGTCGTCGCGTCCACACGCATCCTGAGCTCCGAAGACGCCGCGCAGGCCGGCGGGTTCTATTCGCAGAGCGAGTTTTACCTGGGTGCTCTGGAATACCTGCCCGGCCGGGTCATGGAGGTCGGGCGGACCTGCGTCCGTTCGGACTATCGCACCGGTTGGGCCATCAACGCGCTTTGGACCGGGTTGGCCCGTTTCATGACCGCGCACCGGTTCGATTACATGATGGGCTGCGCGAGCATCACGCTGTCCCCGGACGAGGCTTCCGGGCCGGCGCTGCTTCGGCAGCTGTACCAGGAGCACCCGGCCCCAGCAGGGTTCCGGGTGGAGCCCCGACAGCCGGTGCCGAACCGGGCACGCGGCTCCGCTTCGCCCGCTCCCCTGCCGCCCCTCCTGAAGGCCTATCTTCGGCTCGGAGCCTGGATCTGTGGCGAGGCCTGCTGGGATCCCGATTTCGGTGTCGCCGATGTCTTCATCCTGCTCGACGTGCAGCAGGTCCCGGACCGGTATCGAAGACATTTCCTGCGCGAGCCGGTACTGATACGCTGAGTCCGGTCCCTTACTCGGGAGTCTCATGCGTATTCTGATGCTTTCGGATGTGTACTTTCCGAGGATCAACGGTGTCTCGACTTCGATCCAGACCTTTCGCCGGGATCTCGGAGCCATGGGGCACACGGTCGACCTGATCGCCCCGGAATATCCCGCCGGCTCCGGGCTCACGGAGCCCGGTATCGAACGCATTCCCTCCCGCTTCCTGTTCTTCGATCCCGAAGACCGCATGATGTCCGGTCGCGCCATCCGTCGAAAACTTCCCGAACTGGCGGCAGCGGCCTACGACCTGGTGCACATCCAGACCCCGTTCATCGCGCATTACACGGGCCTGCACGTCGCGCGCGGTCTGGGCGTTCCCGTGGTCGAGACCTACCACACCCACTTCGAAGAGTACCTGTATCACTATCTGCCCTGGCTGCCGGCAAAATGGCTGCGCGCGGGTGCCCGTCACTTCACCCGCAGCCAGTGCAACCAGGTCGACGCCGTGGTCGTGCCCTCGACACCGGTACTGGAAGCCCTCCAGGGGTACCGGGTCGAGAAGCCGATCCACGTGATTCCGACGGGACTCGATCTCGAGTGCTTCGAAGGCGGCGACGGCGCACGGTTCCGTCGGCAACAGGGAATCGCTCCGGAGCGCCCCGTGTTGGTCCACGTGGGGCGCGTGGCGCACGAGAAGAACATCGATTTCCTGCTGCACGTCGTGCAACGCATTCGGCGGGACGTTCCCGACATTCTGCTGATGATCGTCGGCGAGGGCCCCGCCCGCAAACACCTGGAACGGCTGTCACACCGGCTCGGCCTGGACGATCACGTGCTGTTCCTCGGTTACCTGGACCGCGAGCGCGAGCTGCTCGACTGCTACCGTGCCGGCGATGTCTTCGCGTTCGCCTCGCGGACCGAAACCCAGGGCTTGGTGCTTCTGGAATCCATGGCCGTGGGTGTCCCGGTGGTCGCCCTGGCCGAAATGGGCACACGCGACATTCTGGCGCCTCTGCGCGGGGCTCTGGTCGCCGAACACGACATCGAGGATTTCGCCGCGCAGGTGACACGGCTGCTGCGCGACCACCGTCTGCGGTCCGAACTGTCCGCCGACGCGCGGGCTTATGTCAGGACCTGGTCGGCACCGGCGCTGGCCGAGCGCATGGTGGATCTCTACCGCTCGCTGCTGTAGCGTCCGTCGGGGCACGTAACCCGGGTGTCACACAGGACTGCGACACTCGCCCATTTCGGGAGATTGCGATGACGGTTCGGGTAGGCATCAACGGTTTCGGGCGTATCGGGCGTCTGGCGCTGCGGGCGGCCTGGGGCCGCGAAGACCTGGAATTCGGACTGATCAACGAGAAGGGCGGCGACGGCATCGTCTCCGGGCACCTGCTGGAGTTCGACTCCGTCCACGGCCGCTGGCCACATGCGGTCCGGAGCGAAGCGGACCGCATCGACGTCGAGGGGCACCGGATCGCCCACACGACCCATGACCGGCCCGGCGCGGTGCCCTGGCGCGAACACGGGATCGACGTGGTCATCGAGTCGAGCGGGCGCTTCCGCACGCTGGAAACGCTCGCACCCTACTTCGATGCCGGCGTGAAGAAGGTGGTCGTCGCGGCACCCGTGAAGGATCCCGCCGCTCTGAATGTTGTGGTCGGCGTGAACCACCACCGATACGACCCGCAACGGCACGACGTCATCACCGCGGCGTCCTGCACCACCAACTGCCTCGCCCCGATCGTCCAGGTTCTGCAGGGTTCCGTTGGCATACGCCACGGCGCGATCCTGACCGTGCACGACATGACCAACACGCAGTCGCCGGTGGACCGCCCGCAGGCCGACCTGCGCCGGGCCCGCGCCGCCGGGATCTCGCTGATCCCGACCACCACCGGGTCCGCACGGGCGATCGGCGACATCTTCCCGGAGCTCGAGGGACGCCTGAACGGGCATGCGGTCCGGGTGCCGCTGATGAACGCCTCGCTCACGGATTTCACCTTCGAAGCGGCTCGCACGACTTCGGCCGAGGAAGTCAACGGGCTGCTGCGGGCGGCCGCTGAGGAAGGACCGCTCGCCGGCATCCTGGGCTTCGAGGAACGCCCGCTGGTCTCCGCGGACTACCGGACAGATCCGCGATCCGCCATCGTCGATGCACCTTCGACGCTGGTAATCGATGGCACCCAGGTCAAGATACTGGCCTGGTACGACAATGAGTGGGGCTATGCCAACCGGCTCGTGGAACTGGTTGCTCAGGTGGCTCGAAGCCTGTGAAGCCCACTGGCTCGGAGTCAGAAAAAGTTCAACAGGGCGCCACAGCTTCGTAACGCGCCAGGGCCACTGTAGCGGCGTGTGGAAAATGGAGACGCGCCATGCCCTCTCTGGACTGCCGTACCGCGTTCATCTCGGACATCCATCTCGGCACCCGCGACTGTCGTGCCCCCTACCTGCTCGACTTTCTGCAACGCCTCGACTGTGAACGGCTGGTTCTGGTCGGCGACGTCTTCGACATCTGGGCCATGCGCCGGCGCGTCGTGTGGACCGCGGCGCAGTCCAAGGTCATCGAGCATATCTTCGCGCTCGCGGACCGGGGCGTCGATGTCGTCTACATCCCCGGCAACCACGACGAGGCGCTCCGCGCGCTGGTCGGCACCGAAATCCGCGGTGTGCGCATCCTGCGCAACCTCGCGCATGAAAACGCCGACGGCCGGCGTTTTTTCGTCAGCCACGGGGACGAGTTCGACGACGCCGTCCGGCACAGCCGCGTGCAGCACCTGCTGGGGGACATGAGCTACCAGCTGCTGCTGCGCCTGAACCACTGGGTGGACACACTGCGCGGCTACCTCAACCTCCCCTACTGGTCACTCTCGGCCTGGGCGAAGACCCGGGTCGGCAGGGCCCGTGACTACATTGGCCGCTTCGAATCCACGGCTTCGCGCAACGCCCGCGAGCAGGGGTTCGATGGCTACATCGGCGGCCATATCCACAAGGCCGGAATCGCCAAGCGGGAAGGCGTGCTCTATTGCAACACCGGGGACTGGGTCGAGCACTGCACCGCGCTGATCGAGGACCACTCCGGGTACCTCCACCTGCTCCATTGGTCGGATCACGTTCGCCTGGACGCCAGCGACGCCGTACCGGTGGATCATGCCGACACGTCCGCGGGCCTGCCGCCCGAACTGGCATGGCTCGGTTCCGTTTCGGCCACCGCAGCCCTGTCGACCGGAAAATAGGTCCCCGGCACCGAAGCCCGCACGCCTCAGCCACGGCTCCAGTAAAAAAGCCCGGGGGAGAACGTTCTCCCCCGGGCCATCGGTACACAAGAGTGGAGACCACCGTCAGCTGGCGGGGCCCTCTTTCACAACAGCTTCCATCTCGGCCAGATCGACGTGGCGTACGTCGCGTCCCTTGACCAGATAGATCGTGTACTCGCACATGTTCCGGGCGTGATCGCCGACCCGTTCCAGTGCACGCGCGGCATAGGTGACGTCCAGCATTCGCGTGATGTTGCGCGGATCTTCCATCATGAACGTGGCGTTCTGCCGCATGATCGCTTCGTGATCGGCATCGATCGCGAAATCCTGGCGGACGACGTCGAGCGCAGCCACGGCATCCATCCGCGCGAAGGCGTCCAGCGCATCATGCACCATGGTCGTCACCCGGTTGCCCATGGTCTCGATGTCCCGGAACAGCTGCTTGCGCGGACGGTCACTCTCCGCGAGGCGCACAGCCATGCGGGCGATGCCTTCAGCGAGATCGCCGATCCGTTCGAGGTCGGTGATGGTCTTGATCACCGCCACCACCAGGCGCAGGTCCTTTGCAGCTGGCTGCCGGCGGGCGAGGATCTCCACGCAACGCTCGTCGATGCTGACTTCGAAGCTGTTCACCCGGGTATCGTTGTCGATGACTTCGTGCGCGACCGCAGTGTCGCCATCGAGAAAGGCCTGGATCGCGAGGGTGAGTTGGCTTTCCACCAGTCCGCCCATCGCCAACACCCGGTTGACGACCTCCTCGAGCTCCGAATCGTATCGCTGCGAGTAATGACCGCCTAAGCGCTTGTTTTCCATCCCAACCTCTCCTCAGTAGACCCTGTGTGCGTGCGGATGAACCCGATGACCATCAGCCATAGCGGCCGGTAATGTAGTCCTCGGTGGCCTTCTCGCGCGGGTTGGTGAACAGGTGCATCGTGTCCGCGTATTCGATCAGCTCGCCCAGATACATGTAGGCGGTGTAGTCCGAGACGCGCGCCGCCTGCTGCATGTTGTGCGTCACGATCAGGATGGTGTACTTCGCCTTCAACTCCTCGATCAGTTCCTCGATCTTGGCGGTCGAGATCGGGTCCAGCGCCGAAGTCGGTTCGTCGAGCAGAATCACTTCCGGTTCAATCGCAATCGCGCGGGCAATCACCAGACGCTGCTGCTGACCGCCGGAAAGGCCGAAGGCGTTGCTCTGCAGGCGATCCTTGACCTCCTCCCAGAGACCGACGGCCTTGATCGACCGCTCGACGACCTCGTCCAGCACCCGCTTGTTGTTCACGCCCTGCAGGCGCAGGCCGTAGGCCACATTCTCGTAGATCGTCTTCGGGAACGGGTTCGGCTTCTGGAACACCATACCGACCTGGCGGCGCAGCTCGGCGACGTCGGTCTTGCGGTCGTAGATGTTGGCGCCATGCAGGTTGATCGCACCCTCGATCCGGCAGGAGTCGACCAGGTCGTTCATGCGGTTGAAGCAGCGCAGCAGCGTGGACTTGCCGCAGCCGGAGGGGCCGATGAACGCCGTCACGCGCTGCTTCGGAATCTGCATGGTGATGCTTTTGAGCGCCTGCGTATCACCGTAGTACAGGTCCAGATTCTCGACCGAGATTGCGACTTCCTCGTCCGCCAGTGAGCGGATCGTACGAGTGCTGCCTTCAAACAGGCCGGCACTCATGCTGGACGCTGCGGGGTTCCTCTGGCTCATGGGATTCTCCGATGCCATTACGTGGGTACCT
>SLNI01000059.1 GCA_007133115.1 Thioalkalivibrio sp.
GAGGATGTGGCCGACAACCTGTTCAACGAGGATCCCTTCTACCAGCAGGGCGGCGACATGGTCCGCGTCGGCGGCTTGCAGTACGCCATCGACCCGACCAAACGGATCGGCGAGCGCATCACCGACATGGAGCTGGACGGCAAGCCGCTGGATCCCGACAAGGAATACGTCGTGGCCGGCTGGGCCAGCGTGCAGGAGGAGCCCGCGGGCGATACCGGCCGCAAAATCTGGGATGTGGTGGCCGACTACCTGCGCGACAAGAAGACCATCCGGATCGACAACCTGAACGAACCGGTGGTCCACGGGATCGGCGAGGACAACCTGGGCTTCGTCCCGACCGCGAAAACCTGATCCAGGGACGTCTCCGACGCTGCAACAGACCCCGCCGCTCCCGGCGGGGTTTTTCGTTGGCCGGTCAATCCACCGACAGCTGCAACCGCCCGGCGACCCGGGTCAGCAGTTCGTAGCCGATGGTCCCGGCCGCGCGCGCCACGCGTTCCACCGGCAGGTCTCGACCCCAGAGCGTGACCGGGTCGCCAACCCGCGCCTCCGGCACGCCCGTAAGGTCCACCTCCAGCATGTCCATGGACACCCGGCCGATCAGCGGGCAGACGCGGCCCCGCACTCGCACCGGCGTACCGGAAGGTGCATGGCGGGGATATCCATCGGCATAGCCCATGGCCACCACACCGGCGCGCGTGGCCTGCCGGGCGGTCCAGGTCGCGCCGTACCCGACGTGTTCGCCCGGTGGCACCGTTTTCACCGCGATCAGAGGCGCGGTCACGGTCATCACTGGCCGCAAACCGCGCTCGGGACCCTCCTCGCCCTCGATCGGACTGGGGCCGTAGAGCATGATGCCCGGCCGAATCCAGTCGCACGGCGTGCCGCCGGCGGCCAGACCGGAGATCACCGCCGCGGAATTGGCGAAACTGCAAAGGCCCGGCAGTTCACACGCGGCGTGGGTGAAGCCGTCCAGCTGGGTCTGGTTCTGCGGGTGGTCGGGACGGTCTGCGCAGGCCAGGTGCGTCATCCAGTGGAGGCCACCTGCGGCCGCCGGGTGCCGGCGCAGCTGCTCGAACAGGGCCTGTGCCTTCAGCGGCGCAAACCCCAGCCGGTGCATTCCGGTATCGAGCTTGATCCAGAGCCCCGGCAGACGGCCCCGGAAAGCGTCCAGTGCCGGCAGTTGGGCCTCGTCGTGCAGCACCGGTTGCAGCCCCAGGGCCTCGCAGCGTGCCCAGTCGGATGCCCGCCTCGGACCCTGCAACACCAGGATCGGGGCGCCGATACCCGCCTCGCGCAACGCCTCGGCCTCTTCCAGGCAGGACACCGCAAAGCCGTCGGCCGTTTCCGCGAGGTTTTGCGCAACCCACTCCATGCCGTGGCCGTAGCCATCCGCCTTGATCACCGCCCAGACCTTGCTCCCGGGGGCGGAACCGCGCGCGACCGAAAGGTTGTGGCGCAGGGCCGCGCCGTCGAGATGCATGACGGCGGCGCGCTTCACCCCCCGGAACCGGCCCCGTACACGTCGGGGTGATAATTCTCGAACCGCGTGTATTGGCCGTGGAACGTCAGACGCACCGTCCCGATCGGACCATTGCGCTGCTTGGCCACGATGATCTCGGCCGTCCCCTTGTCGGGGCTTTCGTCGTTGTAGACCTCGTCCCGATACACGAACACGATCAGATCTGCGTCCTGCTCAATCGCGCCCGAGTTGTGACTGACGATCCCATCGGCCAGCCAGCAGGCATCCCCGGGAACGGTCAGGTCGAAGACCTCCTCGTCGCCCGCGGGCTCCACGGAGACCACCCGGTCCCAGAAGAGGTCGTCATTGGCGATGAGTTCCAGGCGCGGGTCACCCAGAATCCCGGCGTAATCCAGCAGCGTCTGACGCGAAGGAGCAAACGTGAAGTGCGCGTTGCCTCCGTAGGCCGTGCCGCGCAGTCCAGCCATGCGGCGATGACTGATTCCCTGTTCCCCCATGCGGGCCCGGATGTAATCGAAGACTTCGGTGGGCAGCGTATCCACGTTGGTGTTGTCCACCACGTTCGCCAGGAGTTTTTCGACGGCTCGACCCTGGAACGCCTGATCTCCGAACGCGCCGATTTTCTGCAGGAAGACCCTCTGCTGTGGACCACCCGACACATCGGCGGTAAACCACCCTTCACTCCCGCCATGGTCCACATGCCGAATGCGGGCCACAATACCGAACCGTAGCAGCAGCGCGGCCACGTCCCGGACAAGTGCCTCGCTCGAGGTCGCGAAGTAAATGCGCGAACGACCACTCTTGGCGACGGTGATACTGCCGTCCGTGGCCCACAAATGGCGCAGGAACAGCGCAAGCTGGCGGTCACCAAGCTGGAAAACCCCTGCCGGCAGATGCTTCTCGCGTGAGCGCTGGTCGAAGATCCCGAGTTCCTTCAGCCACTTCCCAACGCCTTTGGGATGCCACCGATTGCCGTTCCCCCCAATCACCAACTGGTGCCAGCGACCGCGCCCCGGATACCGTCTCACGGTCGAACCCAACGCCTCGGCAGCCTGCGTGACCACGCGACTGTTCTCCTCGCTGGCCGTCGTGTACCGCAATGGCTGGCGCTTGAGATAGCTCCCGTCACCCACGAGGTGGGCGAGCAGGATGACTTCGTGCTCGGACCAGGTCTGTGCCAGCACAGGCTCCGGCACTTTTCGCGCGATCGCCAGACGATCGCCCACGCGGAATTCACCCGCCTCTTTCCAGTCCCAGAGGGCCCTCAGGCGATGATTCGAAGTACAGCGCAGGACGCGCCCGCTGGCGAGCCCGATGCGCACGATCGGACGCATGCCAACGGACCAGACAAGGTCCGAAACGGCGCTCCGGATCCGACCCTCGGCGCTCACGGACATGACCTGCGGAGCCGTTCCGACGAGCGATCGAATCGGCGCACGCGTGCCATCCGCGAGCGTCACCATTGTGTCCCCGGTGACACATTCGCGAAGATCGGACATCACCGGGCGCTTGTTCGGGCGCTGTTCAAGGGAGCGGTTCAGCTGGGAGAGTGCGATCATCGGCACGCCCAGTTCCTTGGCCAGTGCCTTGAGCGAACGCGAGATCTCGGAGATCTCGGTGGCACGGTTCTCGCGGGTTCCGGGCGACTGCATCAGCTGCAGGTAGTCGACCACGATCAGGCCAAGACCCTTGTGCTCGCGCATCAGGCGGCGCGACCGCGCACGCAGCTCCGTGGGTGAGAGCGCCGGGGTGTCGTCGATGTAGAGCGGCGCCTCCGAAAGCATCGACACGGCACTGGTCAGGCGCGGCCAATCGGCGTCTTCCAGCCGGCCCGAGCGCAGCTTCTGCTGGTTGATCCGGCCCATCGACGACAGCAGGCGCATCGCGATCTGCTCGCCGGGCATCTCCATGCTGAATACCGCGATGGGCTTCGACGTCTTCATCGCCACGTATTCGGCGATGTTGATCGCGAACGAAGTCTTGCCCATGGAGGGCCGGCCAGCGACGATGATCAGATCACCCGGGTGCAGGCCCGACGTCAGTTCGTCGAGGTCCTGGTAGCCGGTCGCGATGCCGGTGATGGGACTCTTGGTCTCGAACAGGTGCTCGATCTGTTCCACCGCCGCGGTCAGCAGCGGCTTCATGCCGCGAAAGCCCTGCGTGCCCCGGGCACCGCGCTCGGCAATGCCGAACACACGCTGTTCGGCAAGGTCGAGCAGTTCCCGGGTATCCCGACCCTCCGGGGCAAATGCGGAATCGGCGATCTCCGTGCCGACCCCGATCAGCGAACGCAGAATCGAGCGGTCGCGAACGATATCGGCGTAGGCGCGGATATTGGCGGCACTGGGCGTCTGGCTGGCCAGTTCACCGAGATAGGCCAGCCCGCCCGCGTCCGGCAGCGCGCCGGTCTGCTGGAGCTGCTCCGCTACCGTGACCATATCGAACGGCGCATTGCGCTCGGCCAGGGCCGCGATGGCGCGATAGATCAGGCGGTGATCATGCCGGTAGAAATCGTCGGCCAGGATCCGGTCGGCGATCCGGTCCCAGGCGTCGTTGTCCAGCATCAGGCCGCCGAGCACGGACTGCTCCGCCTCGACCGAATGCGGTGGAACCCGAATGCCCGAACTCATACCCGTCCCGACGCCGGTACACCGAGCGGCGCCCGCCTGCAAGGCCGGCGCCGCTGGCGCATCATTCCTCGCCGATGACCAGGATGCGGATCTGAGCGTTCACGTCGGCATGCAGGTGCAGATCGATCTCGTGCTCACCGACCTGGCGCAGCGGGCCGTCCGGAAGACGCACTTCGCGCTTTTCGACTTCCACGCCGCGCGCAGTAATGGCATCGGCGATGTCACTGGCGCCGATGGAACCAAACAGCTTGCCTTCGCCCCCGACCTTGGCGGTGATTTCGATCACCATGCCTTCCAGACTGGCGCTCCGGGCTTCGGCAGCGGCCAGCGCTTCGGCGGCGAGACGCTCGAGTTCGGCGCGACGCGCTTCGAATTCGGCAACGTTCTCGGGGGAGGCGAATTTCGCCTTGCCCTGGGGCAGCAGGTAGTTCCGCGCGTAGCCCGGACGAACCCGGACCTTGTCACCCAGCGCACCCAGATTATCGACCTTCTCGAGCAGAATGACTTCCATCGTGATTTTCCTGTAAAGCTGAAGACGTTGAACAAATTTCCGGAGGTTGCGCAAAGTGTACACGCGAACTCTCCGCCGGGCGGTTGCTTCCCGCCCTTCTCACTCCTGATCCGAGTCGCCCTTCCGCGCGCCGAATCGTTCGCGTACCCGTGCCACCCCGTCGATCACACCCAGTGCCGCGAGCAGCAGAAACATCTGCGGCAGCGCAATCACCAGCAGCACATACATTCCGACCAGCCAGAAGCTGCTCATCTGCCGCGCCCCGGTGAGCGTATGCATCACCGCAAGCCCCTGCAGGAAGAACAGCACCCCAAGGATGAATGCCAGTTCGACCGCCAGCGGCATACCCAACAGGTGTCCGGCCAGACCCAGCCCGACCGTGGCCACACTGAGCTCGCGCCCCAGCTGCAGCGCACGAAATTCGATCCCGAACGCGCCGGGGTTGTACAGCAGGGCCTGCCAATAGCGCGCCACCAGCAGACTCAACGCGAGGCTCAGCAGGAAGATGCCAGCCAGCAGCCCGGTCAGAAACGGGGCCAACTGCGCCAGCGCCACCTGCAGTTCCTCAGATGCGGCCGCTCCGCCCTCGACGAACGGCTCCAGCATCTGGGTTCCGACAGACACCCACGCGGCCTCGAGATCGGGAACCATCAGCCGGGCGATCACGACCATGAGGCCGGTGGCGCCCACCGCGGCCGACAGAGTCACGCGCCAGGAGATCGACCGCCGCAACACCTCGCCCATCGCGGCCAGCGGCAACCACTGCGCGAGCCCGGCGAACACGCCCACCACAGGGGCGCCGCCCATCAGGGCGAATAACAACGCCCCCAGGAACACGGAACCCAGACCGGCCACGAACAGCGCCTGTCCGATGCCGAGACGAAGCGCCACCAGCGCAACAAGCGCCCCGCCCAGAATCGAAACGGGGGGCAGAAAGATACCGAGCGAACCGAGGACCGCGACCGACCCCACGGCCTGCCAGCGGCCCCGCATCGCAAAGTCGGCCAATACGCGCATTGGCGTTCCCTGCGTTCCGAAAACGACTTAGAACTGGTTGTCGGTGTACGGCAGCAGTGCCAGGTACCGGGCACGCTTTACCGCATCGGCCAGCTGACGCTGATACCGCGCGCTGGTGCCGGTGACCCGACTGGGCACGATCTTGCCGGTCTCGGTGATGAAGTTCCGAAGCAGGTTCAGATCCTTGTAATCAATGTATTCGATGCCTTCCGCGGTGAAGCGGCAATACTTGCGGCGACGGGAAAAACGGGCCATGGGGGTCACTCCTGGAAAGATGTGGGTTCGCTGAACAGGGTCGGACGAGGCGCTCAGGCCCGGTCGCGATCACCGTCGTCGTCATCGTCGTCACGACGGTGGCGGCTCTTGGCGCTCTCTTCCTCTTCGCGACCTTTCGCGAGCGGGGACGGCTCGGTTTCGGCCTTGTCCATGCGCACCACCAGGTGACGCAGCACCGCATCGTTGAACCGGAACGCGCTGACCATTTCTTCCATGGCCTGCTCGCCCGCTTCGACGTTCATCAGCACATAGTGCGCCTTCACCAGCTTCTGGATCGGGAAGGCGAGCTGGCGCCGGCCCCAGTCTTCCAGGCGGTGCACCACACCTTCCTGCGCTTCGATCATGCCGCGATACCGTTCGATCATCGCGGGCACCTGCTCGCTCTGGTCCGGGTGAACCAGAAACACTACTTCATAATGACGCATCAACTGCTCCTTGCGGGTAACAGCCTCCCGCCCGGGCAAGGCCGCCCGGCGGTGAGGCAAGAAGTCGCCAGATCTGGCGAGAAAAGCGTCGAAGAATAGGCGATTCCACCCCCCCGCACAAGGACACGCTTGCAGTGCCCCCGTGCGAAGCGGATCAGCCGGGGCCGCGAAGCCCGGCGGCCCGGCGCTGGCGCACCACCTCGAACAGCGACACACCGGCCGCCACGGAGACGTTCAGGCTGCCCACGGTGCCACGCATCGGGATCGCCGCCAGATGGTCGCAGTGCTCCCGGGTCAGCCGCCGCAGGCCCTCGCCCTCGGCGCCCAGCACCAGCACGGTCGGCACCGTCAGATCGAGGTCGAACAGCGCGGTGTCGGTCTCACCGGCGAGGCCCACGACCCAGAACCCCTGATCACGCAACTCGCGCAGGGTGCGGGCGAGATTGGTGACCGCGATCACCGGGACCGTCTCGGCGGCGCCCGACGCCGCCTTCGCCGCGACCGGCGTGAGCGATGCGCTACGGTCGCGCGGAACGA
>SLNI01000063.1 GCA_007133115.1 Thioalkalivibrio sp.
CGCCGTCCATGGTCAGAAAACCGAGTGGAACGGGATCACATCGACCTCGTCGCCCGTTGTGGCGCCTCGGCTCTCGCTCGGTAGGACGATGTAGGCGTTCGCGAGGCTCATCGAACGCAGTTGGTGCGAACCCTGTCCACCGGTCGAGCGCACCGTCCACTCGCCCTGCCTGCGTTCCAGGATACCGCGCTGGAAATCAGTGCGTCCCGGGCTCTTGCGCAGGTCTTCCAGCAGGCGTGCGCGCAGCGTCCAGGGTGCCTCGGGCTCGGTGCCGCACAGGCGCAGAAGGGCGGGTCGCACAAACAGGGAGAATGTCGCCATCACGGAGACCGGGTTGCCCGGAAGCCCGAGAAAGAGCGCTTGGCCGAAGCGCCCGAAAGCCAGAGGCCGCCCGGGCTTCATCGCCACCTTCCAGAAACCGACTTCGCCCTCGCGTTGCAGCAGCCGGGTCACGAAGTCGGCATCGCCTACGGACACACCGCCCGTGGTCAGGATCAGGTCCGCGGTCTGACCCGCACGGGCAAGCGCATCGCGCACAGCCTGTTCAGTGTCGGCGACCACGCCGAGGTCGATGAAATCCACCGGATAGCGCGAAAGCAGCGCCCGCAGCGTGTAGCGATTGCTGTCGTGGATCTGTCCGTGCTTCAGCGGTTGTCCCAGAGGCGCCAGTTCATCCCCGGTGGTGAAGAAGACCACTCGCGGCCTGCGCACCACGCGAACCTCGCCGATGCCCTGGGAGGCGAGTACCCCGATGTCGGCGGCCGTGATCCGGCGCCCTACGGAAAGGATTTCGGTCCCGACTCGAGTGTCCTCTCCCGGATGCCGCACGTTGGAGCCGGGCGCGCAGTCGGCCTCAAGAGTGATGAACCCGTCGCGCGCGGTCACCCGCTCCTGCATCACCACCGTATCCGCGCCTTCGGGAACCACGGCGCCGGTGAGAATGCGCAGGCATTCTCCGGGTTTCAATGTGTCGTCCCAGGGGTGTCCCGCGGCGGATACGCCAGCGATCCGCAGTCGTGTGCCCTCTCGACTCTCGGCCCCCGAGAGCGCATAGCCGTCCATGGCGGAGTTTCGGGCCGGAGGAACGTCGAGACGTGCCGTCACCGCTGTGGCAAGAACCCGGTCGAGCACGTCGTGCAGCCCCACAGGCTCACTGCCATCCACCGGTCCGCAGCGCTCGAGAATGCGTTGCAATGCCTGCTCGACCGTGAGCGCGTTGGGGTCGGTTTCATCCATGCAGCTCGGGGAAATATTCATGGTCAGGTGTCCGTCTCGAGTCCAGAAAAGCCGAAATATTCGCCGATGAATGCCGCGATGACACGAACCTCACCCAGGGGCAGCACCCGGATGCCATTCGGAATGGCCTCCGGCCGGTCCGTCGCCACGGCGACGATGTTCGGGTCCTCGGTGCACAGCAGCGGTTTGCCCAGTTGCGGCCGGTGGATCTCGATCTTCGGAATCGATTCTTTCTTGAATCCCTCGACCAGTATCAGACCGGCGCGATGGGGATCGATCCGGGCCACGAGCTCCGACAGCACCGGCTCGGTCTCGCGGTCTGGCGCATTCTCCACCATCAGTGCCATCCGCCGGCTGGAGGCGACGAGGACCTGGCATGCGCCGGCCTGACGCAGCACGTAGCTGTCCTTTCCGGGGTGGTCGATGTCGAAATCGTGGTGGGCGTGTTTGATCAGCGCGATCTCGAGCCCCGTGGCCCGGAGGACGGGCAGCAGTTGCGTCAGGAGCGTGGTCTTGCCAGCTCCGCTCCACGCTGCAAAGCCGAGGAGGGGAACGGGTGACGTGACTGGATTCATCATTGCGTCTGCCATCGAGATGGGGCGGGTTTTGGGTGGCCCCGGGCATTCGAGCATACCCAAGCCGTGCTCCGGTCGCACCCGGCACGGGTTGTGACCCGAGGCTGGAAGACAAATCGCGAACCGGTCAGGGGTCGGTCGGTGTCGGCTCCAGATCGCCGGGGTGGTTCAGGTTGACGAAGGCATCGGGCTGGTCCGAGAAATCGACGACGCAGTGGCGTCGCGAACAGAACCAGGACCCCGCAGCCAGTGGGCCGTTCTCCAGGTCGCCCAACAGGTCTTCGGTCACAGAGGTGCGCAAGAGTGCAAAAAGTGGTTGGAGACGTTGACCATCGTGGGCCAGTGCCACCTCGGCGTCGCTGGCCAGCAGTGCGTGCTCCAGGCGTGCAGCAAGATCCAGCGGCGCCTGCGGCGCGTCCACGGGCAGGCACAAGAGATTGCGGCCCCGGCTCCAGCGCAGCCCCTCGGCCACGCCCGCCAGGGGGCCCCGGAAATCGGGGTGTCGATCACCCAGCACGGGAAACCCCAGTCTTCGATAATGGTCTATCTCGGAGTTGCTACTGATTGCGAGCGTGTGCACCTGCGGGAGCAGGCGCTCCAGGGCATGCAGGATCAAGGGTTTTCCGTGCCACGGGATCCAGCCCTTGTTCTTTCCCCCCATGCGGCGGCCCTGGCCTCCCGCCAGGATCAGCCCATTTGGGCGCGCCGTCTGGGGATCATCCATGGATTGTTCCGAAGGGTTAGGATAGCGGTCATGCGTCGACATTCGATGAGATCTGTGATTCGGTGGACATTCTGGCTGACCTGCCTGCTGGTGGCAGGCGGAGTGTTCCTGGGCGCCTCGGCGCAGGACAGTCGCAAGACCGTGGTCCTGTTGAACGTGGCCGATGCCATCGGTCCGGCGACCGGTGACTACATCATACGTGGCATCGGGCGTGCCGAGCGCGATGGGGCCGAACTGGTGATCCTCAAGCTCGATACGCCTGGGGGCCTCGATTCCTCCATGCGCGATATCATCAAGGCCATGCTGGCTTCGGAAGTGCCGGTAGCGACCTATGTGCACCCGGCGGGCGCGCGCGCCGCTAGCGCCGGAACCTACATGCTGTACGGGTCCCACATCGCGGCGATGACCTCGGCGACCAATCTCGGTTCCGCGACGCCGGTACAGATGGGCGG
The DNA here is from genome assembly GCA_007133115.1 of Thioalkalivibrio sp. Classification (GTDB taxonomy): domain Bacteria; phylum Pseudomonadota; class Gammaproteobacteria; order Ectothiorhodospirales; family Ectothiorhodospiraceae; genus Thioalkalivibrio. Next base: position 2,988 of record SLNI01000063.1, read on the forward strand.
CGGCGGCTTGCCCGGCCTGGACGATGCCGCGGAACGTCCAGCGCGAGGCGACAAGGATGAATCGGCTCGGAAGGATGCGGACGCCGAGACGGACGGGTCCGATGCCCGGAACTCGGATGAGGCGGAGGGGGATGCGCCCCGGCGCGGCGATACCGCGACGGAACGCAAGGTGCTGGAAGATGCCGTGGCATTCATCCGCGGCCTCGCAGAGCGCTTCGACCGCAACGCGGACTGGGCCGAGCTCGCGGTGCGCGAAGGGGTCAGTCTGACCGCACGCGCGGCACTCGAGCAGAACGTGATCGATTTCGTCGCCGAGGATGTCGATGACCTGCTCGCCCAGCTTGATGGGCACAGCGTGCGCATGCCGTGGGGGGAAAAGGTTCTGGAGACATCGGATGTCGAACAGATCGTGGTCGATCCCGACTGGCGCACGAATCTCCTCGCGGTGATCACGAGCCCGAACATCGCGTACATCCTGATGCTGATCGGCATTTACGGAATCATTTTCGAACTCTCCAACCCCGGTTCGATCTACCCAGGTGTGATCGGTGCGATTTCGCTGGTGTTGGCGTTCTACGCACTGCAGGTCATGCCGGTGAATTACGCTGGCCTCGCGCTGATCATTCTGGGCCTGGCGTTCATGGTGGGCGAGGCTTTCCTGCCAAGTTTTGGCATACTCGGCATCGGTGGCGTCATCGCGTTCATTACGGGTTCCATCATTCTCTGGGACGATCCAAACTTGAATATTTCACTGCCTCTGGTCATCGGTACCGCACTCATCGTCGCGGTATTCACGATATGGGTGCTCGGGCGACTGTTCCGGCTGCGCAAGGTCAAGCCGACCATCGGCGATGAGGAGATGATCGGCATGATCGGCGAGGCTCGTGAGGATTTCGATCGCACCGGCCGCGTCTACGTGCACAGCGAGCTCTGGAACGCGCAGACCACGGTTCCGGTCCAGTTCGGTCAACGGGTTCGCGTGACGGCCCTGGACGGTCTGATGCTTCGCGTTGAGCCGGTGGACGACAGGAGCACGGCGCCCTGAAATTTTCTTTGAGTCCCGGAATCGATCGCCCGGGTCCCGAACCATTCCGATCTAAGGAGAAGACGTAAATGACTGGTGCCTTTCTATTCCCGTTGGTGATCGTCGTCGCGCTCATCGCGATGTCGATCAAGGTGCTGCGCGAGTACGAGCGCGGCGTGGTCTTCTTCCTCGGACGTTTTCAGGGCGTGAAGGGGCCGGGTCTGATCATCATCATCCCGGGCATTCAGCAGATGGTGAAGGTGGACCTGCGCATCATCACGCTGGATGTGCCCAGCCAGGACGTGATTTCCCAGGACAACGTCACCGTGCGGGTGAACGCGGTGCTCTATTTCCGCGTCGTTGATGCCGCGAAGTCCGTGATCCAGGTCGAGGACTACTTCGCGGCCACCAGCCAGCTCGCTCAGACGACCCTGCGCTCGGTGCTCGGCAAGCACGATCTCGACGAGATGCTGTCCGAGCGCGACAAGCTCAACATCGACATTCAGGAGATCCTGGACTCCCAGACCGATGCCTGGGGGATCAAGGTCACGAACGTCGAAATCAAGCACGTCGATCTGAACGAGTCGATGATCCGGGCGATCGCCCGCCAGGCCGAAGCCGAGCGTGAGCGGCGTGCGAAAGTCATCCATGCCGAAGGCGAACTTCAGGCCGCGGAAAAACTGGTGCAGGCCGCCGAGATCATCGGCACGGCGCCAGCCGCGTTGCAACTGCGCTATCTGCAGACCATGGCGGACATGTCGAACAGCAGTCAGGCGAACACCATCTTCTTCCCGCTGCCGCTGGAATTGACCAAGATCTTCAACGTGCTGACCGGCGGCAGTGCGGAAGGCAAGTCCGGCTGAGGGGTCCCGGAAGTCGCTGCCGGGCGGGTCGGAATCGACGAACCCGCTCCTGCAGCGTTTTCTCGATGAACTCTGGGCCGTTGAGGGCCTCGCGCCGCTGACGCTGGAATCCTACCGTCGGGACCTCACGGCGCTGGAAGTCTGGCTGCGCCCACGAGGCGTCGTGCTGGAAGAGGCAGGCCGCGCGGACCTGCTCGAATTTCTCGGTGCACGGATGCAGTCGGGCTATCGGCCGAAGTCCGTCGCCCGTGCCCTTTCCAGCCTGCGGCGCTTTTACCGTTTCCTGGTCGCCGGTGGTTTGCGCGGCGATGATCCGACGGCCCGCATCGATTCGCCCCGGATCGGTCGACCGCTGCCAGGCAGTCTTTCGGAAGCCCAGGTCGAGGCGCTGCTCGACGCCCCCGACGCTGCCTCGCCCGTTGGCCTGCGCGACCGGGCCATGCTCGAGCTCCTGTACGCCACGGGTCTGCGCGTGTCGGAGCTCGTCGCGTTGGAGCAATCCCAGGTCAATCCCCGGCAGGGGGTGCTGAGAATCACCGGCAAGGGTGCACGAGACCGTCTGGTGCCGCTCGGGGAGGTCGCGGCCGACTGGCTCCGCGTCTACCTGGAACAGGCGCGGCCGGTGTTGATGGAGCATCGAGTCCCATCCGAAGCGGTATTCGTGACCCGTCGCGGCGCCGGCATGACCCGGCAGGCGTTCTGGTATCGGATCAAGCAGCACGCGGCGGTTGCCGGAATTCCCGTCGCGCTCTCGCCGCATACCCTTCGGCATGCGTTCGCCACTCACCTTCTGGACCACGGCGCCGACCTGCGGGTGGTGCAGATGCTGCTGGGTCACAGCAGCCTTTCGACCACCCAGATCTACACCCACGTGGCCCGAGCAAGGCTGCAGGCCTTGCACGCGAGTCATCACCCCAGGGGATGAGCCCGCTGAACCGTTCGCTGCGTCCGCGGGTCGAAGGCGGGCGGGGCGGTGATACACTGCTCAGTCATTCCAACCCACCCGTCGACGAGACCATCATGCGCCTGTCCCGAAATATCCTGATTCTGCTGCTGGCGTTTCTCGCCACGGCTTCGCTGTCCGCCAACGAGGCGATCGAGAAACGCATAGCCGAGGTCGTACCCGGCCTGAGCCCGGATTCCATCCGTGCCATGGACATGGACGGAGTATTCGAGGTGCGTTACGGCACCGACATCTTCTACGTTTCGGAAGACGGCCGGTTCCTGCTTCAGGGCAGCCTGATCGACCTCGAGTCGCGCGAGAATTTGACTGAAAAGACCCGGCGCGGCGTCCGCTCGGAAATGTTCTCGGACATCCCGGATGCGGAACTGACGGTCTACGTGCCCGATGGCGAAGTCCGGCATATCGTCAACGTATTCACCGACCCCAACTGTCCCTTCTGCCGGCGGCAGCACGAAGAGATGACAGCCTATCTGGATGCCGGCGTGAAGGTGCGTTATTTCATGTTCCCGGTCCTGGGTCGGGAGTCGCCGACGGTGATGAACAACATCTGGTGCTCGGACAGCCGCACCGACGCCATGGACCGCGCCAAGTCCGGTCTTCCCGTGGCGCAGGGGGATTGCGCTACGCCGCTGGAGGAGCACCTGACGCTGGGTCGCGAGTTGGGAGTCACCGGCACACCGGCGACGGTGAGCGACAGCGGTCAGCTCATCAGCGGCTACCGCCCCGTTGTGGAGATGCTGCAGCTGCTGGAAGCCGAATAGACAGAATATGCGGGGATGAGAGGCGGTTTACCCCGTCCCTCCACGCGGCGGGCGGGAATGCCCGTCAGTAGAGCAGGGAGACCATCTTCTTGCGATACTGGTTGACGAGTTCGTGTCGGGGTCCGAGGACCTCGAATGCCGCGAGCAGGCCCTTCTGTCCGGCGTTGTCGTTATAAGCGCGGTGGCGTTGCATCAGCTTCAGGTAAAGCTCCATAGCGTCCTGGCTGCGACCGGCGACCATGTACGCGGCGGCCAGGCGTTCCATTGC
>SLNI01000142.1 GCA_007133115.1 Thioalkalivibrio sp.
GCGACACGGCTGGCCTTCGACATCAAGGCGGGGGCCGCACGGGTGGGTTCGGCGAATGGCGCAGGCTACGTCGTCGAGCATCGCACACCGTCCAGGCGGGGTCAGTGTACGGGTCCGTACACCGTGCAGCTCGACAAGGTCGGCGCCCTGATCATCTGGTGCCGGGGCGACAGTGGCGAAGACGTCGTATCCAGCCACGGCACCAGCTACCACGGGCGTTTCGTCGATACCCCGCGCACCTGGATTCTCGAGAAGGGTGCAGGGGAGACGCTGCTCATTCGCCTCGAGCGGCAGAGCGGCCGGATCGTGATCGCCGAGGCCCTGTGAACCGGGATATACAGGAGGAGTCATGCACGGACCGAGCCCGGACACCCAGCACCCGATGGAGGGATTCCCGCAGGTCTGCTTCATCCGCAACACGGTGCGCAACGTCAACATCATCGTCGGTGAGTACACGTACTACGATGATCCGGAGAACTCCGAGGGCGGAGCCCCGACCGTCCGAGTTTCCCTACAAGGGTGATTCGGTCGTCGGCAATGATGTCTGGATCGGCCCACCAGGAGAAGGGACCCGCAACCGGAGCGCCGGCCGCGGGCCCCGTTTGGGCTTACCTACTCGGCGGGCAGGGCGCTTGCCGCAGGTTCCTCGGCGGCGTCCGAGTCTTCCGTCATGCGTGCCCACGTGGCCTTGATGTCGTCCCAGACGGCCGCAGTCCGGTTTTGGGTGGCTTCTCCGGCTTCACCCGAGAACTCGCGAGCCCGGTCCCAGGCCTGCTCGGCGCGATCGCGGGCTGCCGCGGCCGCATCCTTGGTCCGTTCCCAGCCCTCGCCGCTCTGCTCCTGACCGACGCGCCAGGCCTCTTCCGCCCGTTCACGGGCTTCCACGGCCAACTCGTTGGCACGATCCCATAACCGGTCGGCTTCCGACTGGACGTCGGTGTCCATCTCGTCCGCCGGGGCCGCTGGCTCGGGCTCTGGCGCGACGGTCTGCGGTTCCATGGGCGGTTCTGCCGCAGGTGCCGGAGCGTCGTTGCGGTCGCAGCCGACCAGCGCCAGCGCGATGGAAAGGGAAAACAGTATCAACAGGTAACGCATCTCATCCTCCTTGTGAGCGGTGCACATCCGCACAGTCAAGTTTAGCGCACGCTGGCCCGGGTGGTGTGCCTCGGTGCCCAACGTCGGTTCGCAGCCAAGGCGAAAGTCGCAGCCCCCGCGGGGGTGGCTCCAATCTCAGGGGTCCGCGGCCGGTGCGCTGCGCCGCCGGCTGCGGAGCAGTCGGACCAGGCGGATGAGCAGCCACACGAGAGCCAGGATGACCAGTACGCCGAAAACCAGTGGAATCAGGAGTGCGAACGCGATCGTCAGCAGGCTGCCCCCAGTTTCCGAGGTGGCGATCAGTGGATTGGCCAGACCGCCGGTCGAGGTTGTGGACACTCCGCGGGCCAGCACGGTCGTGCCCTGCACGATGCCCGCCGCACCGCCGCCCAGCAGCGCCGCCGTGCCCCACTGCAGCAGCCCGTTCATCTCGGGCAGCAACGACGCCACGATCACCGTGCCGCCGCCGATCGCGGCCGGAGTGGCCAGGGTGTCGAGCAGGTTGTCGACCACCGGGATGTAATAGGCGCCGGCTTCGAGCAGGGCCGCGATGCCCACCACGACCAGCACCGGGTCCGAGGCCAGCCACGCAAATTCCTCGCCCAGTTCGAGCAGGCCGAGGCGCGAGGCCAGCCCCAGTGCCAGCACCGGCAGGAACACGCGCATTCCAGCGGCCGCACTCAGGCTGATGCCCGCCATCAGCGCGGAAACGGTGCCCAGGTCGCCTATGTTTTCCATGAGCGGCATTCTAGCCAAGAGCGGCGCGGAGGCGCGCGGCGCGTCGATTGAAGCCCGCGATCACCGTGCCGGGCTTTGCCCGGCGCGCCAGGTGTCGAACCAGCGGCGCGGGCGCACGATGCGCAGGGTCGGTTCGTTGTCGTTCAGTTCGACGCCGAGGCCGAGCGCGCCCAGGCTTGCATACAACGCGCCGTTGGACGTGCCCTGCGCCAGTTCCAGGTCGGCGAGCAGCATGAGGTTCTCGCCCTGAAGATCGAGATCGCTGAGCCGGATCCGGGTGTCGTTCAGGTCCAGCAGCGCGGTCCCCTCGATGCCCTGCACGTTCAGCAGTCGGCCCAGCCAGCCATTGTCTCTTGCACGGGCGAGAAACAGGCGGGCCAGCAGGCCGGTATCGCGCATCGTCAGCGTCAGCCGACTGGCCAGGTGGATCTGCTCCGTCCAGCGCAGTTGCGCGTCGTCGAAGTCGAGTTGCACCCACCAGCCGGCATCGCCCGGTTCCTCGCCGTTCTGCCGCTGCACCTGATCCAGGCGCAGGAAGGAATGCGCCGCATTGAATTGTCGGGTCGCCAGGTCGCCATCCGCGAGCCGCAGGGCGAGCTGCAGGTCCCCGCGCAGGTGTTGGTCGAGTAACGCCAGTTCGACGTCGGAGGCGCGCAGGTTGACTTCGCCCTGCGCGGTGAGCCCCACCAGTGTGAACTCGCTGGCGAGCTGCGCCGTCCCGCCGAGCAGCGTGATACCCGCGTCCTCGGGCAAGTAGGCGTTGTACCGGCTGAAATCCGGAACCTCCGTCTCCGGCAGGGAAATCCGTGTGGTGAAGTGCCGGGGCTCCGGTGCCGCAAGTACTTCCGAGAACCGCCTGGTTTGGGTCGTGACGAGCAGATCACGGCCCTGCAGCTGCGGTCGCTCGTCGTCCCGGCGCTGCAGCGCGTAGCGCGGAATCTCGAGCGTGAGGTGGGCCTCTTCGGGTGTTTCCAACCGCGCGTTCAATTCGCCGCGGCCGGCCGCTTGATGGTCGAGAAAGCCCACCTGCAGCTGTTCGGCGGCCACTCGCAACCGAGTCCCCGGGAGAATCCGGTTGCCCTCGAAGCTGCCCTCGAGGTGGATCTGCCCCACGCCCTCAACCGCGAGACCGTGAGCGTCGGGAAGAAACGCGTTCAGGAACCCGAGTTGCCGAACGCTGCCTTCCAGAACCCATTGGCCGCCTGGCGCGCCGTTCCGGCGGTGCAGACGCCCTTCGCGCAGTACCAGATCGCTTTCCAGGTGTTCCGTCTCCGGTGTTTCGCCCCGGGCCTGCCAACGTAGACGGCTCCCGCCGATATCCAGCTGTGTGCCGTCCAGCGTGGCCTCGTTGAGGGCCAGCGTGAACTCGAGGTCGTTTTCCACGGTGTGCCCTCGCAGGCGGGTGCGCAGCTTTTCGCCGGATAGTGAAAGCGAGCCCCGCATTTTGTTCTCGGCCACGACCAGGCGCCCCTTACTCAGCGCACCGCCGCCGATCAGCCGCAGCGGCGCGGGGTCGGCGAGGAAGGGCTCGAGGTAAGGCTGCAACGCGCTGATGTCGGGCAGGCGCGCAGCCTGCCAGACGATCTCCGCACGGCTACCGTCCCTGACCTGTTCCGGATCGAAGGGGCCGGTCGCCGACAGCTGCAGTTCGGCACCGGCGAGCAGCGGGCGCGCCTGGTGCTGCACCGTAGCTCCGGTCAGCAGCACATCCAGCGAGATCTGGTCGTTCTCCAGTCCCGCGCGCAGCGTGCCTTCGCCGCTGGCGGCGTAAGCGAGCCCTCTGACCTCGAGTTGCGGTGCGCTGATCTCCAGCCGGGCCGCAACCGGGCGCCGGCCCAGCGTCTCCAGCTCCGCCGCCACTTCGCCTGCGCCGCGCAGCCGAATGCCCTGGTCGTCGAGCACGTGCGCCAGATAGGGATCGAGCATATCCAGGCGGATCACGTCACCGCGCAGCGCAAGCCGTGCCCGGGCCGGTTCCTCCAACCGGTCCAGGCGCCGGTTGTTCAGGTCCACCGTGAGCGTCAGTGCAGTCTCGTGGGCGTAGGGGTCTGCATCGGCCAGGGTCACGTCGCGCAGCTGCGTGCTGAATGTCAGCCATTCCGGGTGTTCGGGGGACACCGCCAGGAGCACCGTGCCGTCGCCCTCCGCGCGGTGTGTGCTAGCGATCGCCCCTTGCGCGGCCGGTTCTCGGTCCGGCCAGAGATCCTCACGCAGTCGCGGCTCATCGACTTCGACACGCAATGCGGGCGAGTCCAGCTGCAGGGTGCTGCCCGGTGCCAGTACTCCCCGAGTCAACGTCAGATCGCCCTGCAGCCGGCCATGCCCGGACAGCGCGAGCCAGGGCAGGGGTTCCAGATAGGGCATGAAGACATCCCAGGCGTCGGCATGGGCATCCAGCTGAACGGCGCCGGACAAGGCCTCCAGAATCTGCGCGCCGACCTCCATCGGTGCGACACGGGTCAGCGAAGCCTCGGCGGCAAGGCCGATGTCGCGCACCAGAGTGGCGCCGTCGCTATCGCGCCGCAGTCGGCCGTTCTCCAGCCGGAGCGCGAGGCGGGAGATCGCCAGCTGCCGAGCCGTGAATACCGTGTCCTTCAGGCGTAGTTCCCCGGCGCCCTCGAGGACCAGTTCGTTCAGCGTCAGGCGCCGGATCCCGCGGGCATCGAGCGTACGGATGTGCAACTCGCCACGCAGCAGCGCGAGCAGCGAGAGTCCCAGCGTGGCACGGTCTGCAGCGACGGAGAGCGCGAGTTCGTCGTCTTCCCGGGCCAGATGGAACCCCTCGACCTCCCAGCGACCGGGGTGTCGGCTGCGGCCGGTCTCCCAGGAGATCTCGACTCCTTCTACCTGGGAGAGCCGCTGCGGCAGCCATGGGCTGTTGAGCAGCCAGTAGCTGCCCGCGAACCAGACCAGCGCCAGCAGCGTCAGTCCAGCGAGCAGCGACAGGACTGGACGGCGGTGGAAGAGGGTCGGGCGTTTCGACATCTCGGCACCCCAGATTTTCATGCAGACCCTTCTGGCGGGGTATGGTACCGGTTGTCCGGGCTGTCGATGCATCACCCGACGCTTCCGAATCCACACGGCCACGCAATCGGCGTCAGCATGGAGTTGCAGGGATCCTGAATCCACCCGTCGCGCCGACGCGCACCGGCGGGTGATTGTGTCCCGCATGGTCCAGAATGGACGGCCAAACATCCGTTGGATCGGCTGATGGCAAGCTGTGGGATGCTGCCCCCTCTCCTGATCGAGAGCCGGTATCCGATGGTCTTGTGGATGTGGCGCTGGAGGATATCGGCCGAGCCATCTGTATCGAAGTTCCTGATCGGTACGCCGTTCGGCACTCGGCTGTTCCAAACTCGGGTGCAGTCGCGCGGGCAGGATCAGGCGAGCCCGGTTTGGAGTGAAATAAGGCGACGGACCGCGCGAAACAGCGGCAACATCAGGTCATCGTTGGATGAGGTCTCAGGAGCAGCAGATGCAAGACGGGCGCTACGTCATCCGGGGCATGATGCCCGCTGAAATCGGGCTGGCCGTGGACTGGGCCGCGAGCGAAGGCTGGAACCCGGGCCTCCATGATGCCGAGTGCTATGCCGAAGCCGATCCTCATGGCTTCCTGATTGGCGTACTCGATGGTGAGCCCGTTGCGACGATTTCAGCGATCCGCTATGGCGCGTCGTTCGGGTTTCTCGGGTTTTACATCGTCCGGCCGGAATTCCGCGGCAACGGCTACGGAATGCAGATCTGGGATGCCGGCATCCAGCATCTGGCGGGCCGGAACATCGGCCTCGACGGCGTGGTGGCCCAGCAGGACAACTATCGAAAATCGGGTTTCGAGCTGGCCTACCGCAACGTGCGCTTCGAAGGCACCGGTGGTGGCAGTATGCCGAAGACACGGGAGCTTGTGCCCCTGTCCTCACTGCCGTTCGAGGCCGTCGAAACGTACGAGCGCCCGTTTTTTCCAGCCCGGCGCTCGGCGTTTGTCCGGGCATGGATCCAGCAGCCGGACGGCCATGCGCTGGGCATCCTCGGGAACGAAACGCTCCGGGGCTACGGGGTGATTCGCCCCTGCGGGTCGGGTTTCAAGATCGGCCCTCTTTTTGCGGACACACCGGACCTGGCGGAGGTGCTCTTTCGGGCCCTGAAGTCGCGAGCAGGTCCATCCGATCCCGTTTTTCTCGATACGCCGGAAATGAACGAAGCGGCAGTACGCATGGCGCAGGGCCATGGCATGCGCGTGGTATTCGAAACCGCGCGAATGTACTCGGGCGAAAGTCCCGATCTGCCGCTGAGCCGTGTGTTCGGGGTGACCTCGTTCGAGGTCGGATGAATCTCAGCGTGGAAAAGACGGAACCAGGACCGGGTGTAGGATGGCGGGGATGACCGAAGATCACGAAGACAGAAATCCTGGCGGCACTGACAGCCTGCCGCTGAATCCGCCGCTGGACGCGGAGGAAGCCCGCGTGCTCGGCTCCCTGATCGAGAAAGAGGCCGCCACTCCCGAGGTCTACCCGCTGACCCAGAACGCGACCGTTACGGCCTGCAACCAGAAGACCAGCCGGAGTCCCGTGATGCAGATCGAGCCGGGGCGTGTCGGCTGGGTGCTGCGTCGGTTGGAGGAACGCGGTCTCGTGAAGAGCGATGACGGCGCGCGAGCCAAGCGTTTCGCGCACCGTGTGGGCCCGGCGCTGAGCCTGCACGCGGGCGAGCGCACATTGATCGGCCTGCTTTTGCTGCGCGGGCCCCAGACCTTGGCCGAACTCTTGACGCGAGCGGATCGCCTTCACCGGTTTCAGGATCTCGACGACGTACGCAACCATCTCGACGCCCTGGCGTCACGCGAAGCGCCGATGGTGGTGCGATTGCCCCGCGGGCCCGGCCAGCGCGAGGA
>SLNI01000032.1 GCA_007133115.1 Thioalkalivibrio sp.
ATGGATGATGGCGGGCTGCACACGCTGGAGAGCAACGGTCTCAAGATGAAAGAAGGGGTGTACTACTGATGGCACACGACACGATCGTCGAAGACAACATCGACGTCCTCGTAGTGGGCGCTGGACTGGGCGGCACGGGTGCTGCCTTCGAGGCCCGGTACTGGGGGCAGGACAAGAAGATCATCATTGCCGAAAAGGCCAATATCGACCGCTCCGGCGCGGTCGCACAGGGCCTGTACGCGATCAACTGCTATATGGGCACCCGCTGGGGCGAGAACAACCCCGAAGACCACGTCCGCTACGCGCGGATCGACCTGATGGGCATGGTGCGCGAGGACCTGCTGTTCGACATGGCCCGCCACGTCGACTCCGCCGTGCACCAGTTCGAGGAATGGGGTCTGCCGCTGATGCGCAACCCCAAGACGGGCGCCTACCAGCGTGAAGGCCGCTGGCAGATCATGATTCACGGCGAGTCCTACAAGCCGATCGTGGCCGAGGCCGCCAAGAAGTCCGCCGACAAGGTCTTCAACCGCATCTGCGTCACGCACCTGCTGATGGACGAGTCCAAGGAGAACCGGGTTGCCGGTGCCGTGGGCTTCAACGTCCGTACCGGCGACTACCACGTGTTCAAGTCCAAGACCGTCATCGTGGCCGCTGGCGGCGCGTCGATGATCTTCAAGCCGCGTTCGGTCGGCGAGGGCGCCGGTCGCGTCTGGTACGCGCCGTGGTCCTCGGGCTCGGCGTACGGCCTGCTGATCCAGGCGGGCGCGAAGATGACCCAGATGGAAAACCGCATCGTGCTGGCCCGCTTCAAGGACGGCTACGGTCCCGTTGGCGCGTACTTCCTGCACCTGAAGACGTACACGCAGAACGGCCTCGGCGAAGAGTACGAGTCCAAGTGGTTCCCCGAGCTGCAGAAGATGGTTGGCAAGGAGTACCTCGATCCCGAAGCCTCCCACCGGACCCACCGCCCGATTCCGACCTGCCTGCGCAACCATGCGTTGATCAATGAGGTGAACGCGGGCCGTGGTCCGATTCACATGGTCACGATGGAAGCGTTCCAGGATCCGCATCTGGAAGAAGTGGGCTGGGAAAACTTCCTGGGCATGACCGTCGGCCAGGCGGTGCTCTGGGCCGCGACCGACGTCGATCCCAAGAACGAAAACCCCGAGCTGACGACCTCCGAGCCGTACGTGATGGGCTCGCATGCCACGGGTTGTGGCGCGTGGTGCTCCGGTCCTGAGGACGTGTCGCCCCCCGAGTACTTCTGGGGCTATAACCGCATGACGACCGTCGAAGGTCTGTTCGGCGCCGGCGATGCCGTGGGTGGCACGCCGCACGCGTTCTCGTCCGGGTCCTTCACCGAAGGACGCCTGGCCGCGAAAGCCGCGTGCAAGTACATCGACGACGGCAAGGCCCAGGGCATCCGGGTTTCCGACAAGCAGATCAACGATCGCAAGGAAGAGATCCTCAAGCCGCTCGAGCACTACACGGTGTACCGCAACGAAGTGGTCGCCGGCACGGTGCACCCGAACATCCTGAGCCCGCGTCAGGGCCTGGATCGTCTTCAGAAACTGATGGACGAGTACTGCGGTGGCGTGACCGTCAGCTACATGACGAACGAGAAGCTGCTCAACATCGGCATGAAGAAGATGAAGATCCTCGAGGAGGATCTCGAGAAGCTGGGCGCTGCGGATCTGCACGAGCTGCTGCGCGCCTGGGAACTCAAGCACCGGGTGCTCACCTCCGAGAGCGTCTTCCAGCACACGCTGTTCCGCAAGGAAACGCGTTGGCCGGGTTACTACTACCGGGGCGACGTGATGAAACTCGACGATGAGAACTGGCATGTTCTCACCGTGTCCCGCCGTGATCCGAAGACGGGCGAGTACACCATGGAGAAGGCGCCATGCTACCATCTGGTCGGCATGGACGAGTGACGCCCGACTGCGGTGGGGGTCTTGAGGCCCCCATCATTTCCTTTGGAATCAAAGAAGACCGGCGCGCTTTTGCGTTGGTCTTCTTTTTCCCACGCTCCGTCCGGGGTTTTTGATATGAACAGTACAGCCGGGGTTCCGGACACACCGGAAGAAACCAGGAACATCATCGAGCTCACCGACGAGGAGATCATTGCGGTTGCCCACCCGATGTGGAGCGACCTGGTCACGTCCTCCAACGAGGGGGACTACGGCAAGTTCGTGCGCAAATTCTCGTACAACCTGACTTTCGGGCTCAACGAGGTCGAGATCGGTAATCAGTTCGCGAAGAGCGAATTGACGCGCAATCTGAGCGAGGACTGGGATTATCTTGGAATCATTCGGCGTGGTGAACACGTCACGGTCCTGTACCGGATCAGGAGCACCAAGAAGGAAGGGGAATGGCTCGGCCGAGTGGTGCTTGGCTATGAGGACGGAGAGGTCCGGATCTTCGGCGCGTCCATTTTCTGAGATGGCGGTTCTGCGATGAAAAATGATGTGATCGAAGCGAACAAATATGTCGAGCTGACCTACGAGGTGGTCGATCTGAAGTCCGGTCAGCTGCTGACCGCGATCGAGTATCCACTGGGCTATGTGCATGGCGTGAATGAGATCTTGTCGCCGCCCGTGATGTCGCGGCTCGAAGGCCGGTCCGAGGGCGATCTGATCGAGGTGCCGATCGACTGCAACGCGATCTATGGCCCGAGGGATGAATCTCTGGTGATCACCGACCATATCGAAAACGTTCCGGAAGAGTACCGCCAGGTTGGGACCGCGATCCTGATGGAAAACGAGCGGGGCCAAACCAAGAGTTTTCTGGTGACGCGGGTGGACGAGAAGTCCGTGACCATCGATGGCAACAATCCGCTTTGCGGCCGGGAAGTGATCTTCAAGCTCGCGATCAGGATGGTGCGGGACGCGACCGAGGAGGAGATCGAGCACGGGGGCAAGGTGGAGACGGTCCCTGAGGTCACCGGCGGGCGCGTTGTGCCGATCTGAATAGCAACGACGGCATCGTTATTGGCCGGATCTGTCAGTGAGTCGGGGGGCTGACATCGGCGTTTCCATACCCCCTTTTATCATTGAGATGAGGTGAATCATGAGCGAACCAAAAAAAGAGCGGCCCAAGGTCCCGGAGGGCTCATCGCGTTTCTTCAAGACCCGGCAGATGGCGCCGAACGAAAACGGCTACGTGGGCTACGAAACCGTTTGGGAACCCTTCCACAAGGTTACGGAATACACCACTCCCAAGCAGCCCTGAGCCGGACGGCCGCGCGACACGGGAAGGTCGCGCGGTTTTTTTTTGGGGTGAAGGCAACGAAGTCCCCACTTCCCGCCCCCGGTGCAGCTTTTTTTCCGACCGCGCACAGGGACCATCATGTTCCGACTTGATCCTTTCGAGCACCTGGGTCGACGGTCTCCATCCTCCCCCAGCGGACCCGGCCAGGGGATCGGACTCAGCCTGCGTTGGCACAGTGCCGAGGCCAGCCACGTGGATAGCCGCGTGCTGCGGTGCCCCGAGCGCGACGAAGGTTCGCAGGCCCTGCTGGCACGGCTCGAAGCGCAAGGCACCGAGCCGCTGACCCGGGCTTTTGGGGCGGGCGAACTCGTCCCGGACCGGGACGACGGGCAGCAGGTCCGGATTCCAGGAAGCCTTTTCCCGCGGACGCGCGGGCACCTTCAGATCGAGCCGCGTATCGGTCGCTTTTATCCGGGAGCGCTTCTCGCCGGAAATCCGGAGCTGACGCCGGGCCCTCCGACCGCGTTTCGCGTGACCTCGGTCGCCCCGGACGGCACGATCACCCTGGACTTCAACCATCCACTGGCGGGTCGGCCGCTGGAGCTGGACCTGCGTCTGCTGGACCTCGTTTCACCCGGCGAGCCGCCGGCGAATCTCGGCCGGGCGGCGGTGACCAACGGCCCCGGGATGCAGGCGCGCTGGCGTGGCCAGCCCACCGACTTCCATTCCGATCGTCCGTACGAGCGGCCCGATTCGCGGCCCGACGCCGAATTCTACGCGGAACCCAGGATGGTGCAGCACCTGGACGACACGGCGCGCGCGCAGATCCGGGCGTTGTACGGCGCGTTGATACCCGGGAATGGCCGTGTTCTCGATCTCATGAGCAGCTGGACCTCGCACCTGGATCCGGACAGGCACTCCGGAGAGGTCGCGGGCCTCGGGATGAACGCCGAAGAGTTGGCGGCGAACGCGAAGCTTTCCGAGCGCGTGGTGCAGGATCTCAATCTCGACCCATGCCTGCCCTGGTCCGAGTCGCGTTTCGACGCGGTGATCTGCACCGTTTCAGTGGAATACCTCACCCGACCCGTGTCGGTGTTCCGGGAGGTGAGGCGGGTCCTGCGGCCCGGGGGGCGCTTCGTTCTGACCTTTTCCAACCGCTGGTTCCCGCCCAAGGCGATCGCGCTCTGGCCGGAGCTGCACGAGTTCGAGCGCATGGGCCTGGTGTTGGACTTCTTCCTCGCGGCAGGCAGGTTCGGGAATCTCGGGACCTGGTCCCTGCGTGGCCTGCCCCGTCCCGCGGGCGACCCGTATGCCGCGCGGCTCGCGTTCTCCGATCCCGTCTACGCGGTCTGGGGCGAGGCCGCCTGAGGCCGGACTACTGGCTGCTCTAGGGCGCGGGTTTGCGTGGTGGGCCACGGCGTCCGGCGCGCGGCCTCCCGGAGCCGTCGCCGCGCGGACCCGGACGCCCGCCGGAGGGCCTGCCGCGCTCCTCCGGGCGCCGCCGCGCCCTGGGTGGCGGCCGGTTCAACTGCGTCGGCAGCGTCTCCGGCTCGAGCATCGCGGTCGGGATGCGCTGCCCCAGATAGCTCTCGATATCGGGCAGATAGAACGCCGAGTCCTCGCAGCCGAAACTGATCGCGTCGCCCTCGGCTCCGGCCCGACCCGTGCGCCCGATCCGATGGACGTAGTCCTCGCCGCTCTGGGGCAGATCGAAGTTGAACACGTGGGTCACATCGGGAATGTGCAGGCCGCGCGCGGCCACGTCGGTGGCCACCAGGAAGGCGTACTCTCCCGATCCGAACTGGGCGAGCAGCCGCGTGCGCTGGGTCTGCGGAACGTCTCCGGAGAGCAGCGCCGCCTTCAAACCATTTTCGTTCAGCCAGTCGCAGACCCGTTCCGCCCAGTGCTTCGTGTTGACGAAAACGATCGAGCGTTCCGGTTGCAGTGTTTGCGCCAGCGAGATCAGCAGCGGGATCTTCTGATCGTTGGACGGGTAGTAGATCACCTGTCGGACGCGCTCGGCGGCCACGCTCTCGGCCTCGACCTGGATCTTCACGGGGTTGTTCATGTGCTCGTACGCCAGCTCCATCACGCGCCAGGACAGCGTGGCCGAAAAGAGCATGGAAAGGCGCTCTGACGGCAGGGAACACCGCCGCAACAGGAACCGGATGTCCTTGATGAACCCAAGGTCGAACATGCGGTCGGCCTCGTCGAGCACCACCACTTCGACGCGCTTGAGGCTGAACACGTGCTGCTTGTGGTAGTCGATGATCCGGCCGGGGGTGCCGATCAGCACGTCCGCTCCCGCCACCAGGTCCTCACGCTGCTGTTCGTAGCCTGTGCCCCCGTAGGCCAGCGCGAACCGCAGCCCCGTTCGGTTGCCCAGCAGCAGCGCATCCTTGTGAATCTGGATCGCCAGTTCACGCGTGGGTGCGAGAACGAGCATGCGCACGTCATTCTTTTGACGCTCCGCATGCGGCGGGTACCGGAGAAGGCGATCGAAGGCGGCCACCAGAAAAGCGGCGGTCTTGCCGGTTCCGGTCTGGGCCTGTCCGGCGACATCGTGGCCCGCAAGGGCGACGGGCAGCGTCTGTGCCTGGATCGGTGTGCAGTATTCGAATCCCGCGTCCCGGATGCCCTGCAGCACGGGTTCGAGCAGTTCGAGTCGGTCGAAGCGGGGGCGCTCTGTGTCGGCTTCGGTCATGGGTCTCCAATCGAGAGAAACGCTCGGTCAACTTGAATTCACCCGTACAATTGTCCGATAGTTACGGATGCAGGAGGGCTTCAATCCGCGTCCTCCATTCCAGTCATAGAGGATACCGCGTGAGCGAAAACATTCATCATATCTCGGACGCCAGTTTCGAGGAGGACGTTCTCAAGTCCGACCGTCCGGTGCTGGTCGACTACTGGGCCGAGTGGTGCGGTCCATGCAAAATGATCGCGCCGATACTGGACGAGATCGCAGAAGAATACGATGGTCGGCTGAAGGTTGCCAAACTGAATATCGACGAGAACCCGGCCACGCCGCCTCGCTACGGCATCCGTGGCATTCCCACCCTGATGCTCTTCAAGAGCGGCGACGTCGAAGCGACCAAGGTGGGTGCACTCAGTAAGTCGCAGTTGACGGCATTTCTCGACCAGCACCTCTGAGTCCGGGCTGGAGACCTGGTGCATGCGCCGGGTCTCTCGTTCGCAAGGTACAACCCTCTCATCTGCAGATGGATAAAAGCTTGCCTGAAAGCTCGGGCTCGCCTATAGTCAAGCTGCGCGCGGCCTGTTGAGGTGCGCGCCTCCCCGCCTCCCTGTCCCCCAACCGAAATTCCTCCCGGCTTTAGCCCGGTTCGCAGGAAAATCACGTTCACACTCGCGGTCAAATGAACCTTACCGAACTGAAGCAGAAGACGGCGGGCGAACTCGTCGCCATCGCCGAGACCCAGGGCATCGACAACATGTCCCG
>SLNI01000103.1 GCA_007133115.1 Thioalkalivibrio sp.
CCCACCACCGCAAACGGCGCTGCGACAATGTGCTGCGCGACGGCGGCCATCATGTACCCGCCGCTGGCCGCGACGCGATCGACGGTCACGGTCAGGCTCAGCCCGGCATCGCGCAGTCGGGCCACCTGCGCGGCCGCCAGGCCGTACGAGGGCACCAGTCCACCTCCGCTGTCGAGGCACAGCACGGCCTGATCCGTTCCAGGCCGCGCCAGGGTCAGGATCGCGGAGATCTCCTCGCGGAGGTTTTCCACCGCGGTTGCACGGATGTCGCCGTGGAAGCGAAGCACGTAGACCCGGTTGCGTTCGGACCGGCTCTCGCGCTTGCGTTCGCGCCTGGCCTGACGCAGCAGTTTTCGGAATGCACCGCGGCCCAGCACCTTGCGCTGCAGGGCGTGTTTCATGTCCCGGTAGCGTTGATTGAGGTGGCGCACGGTCAGCTGCTCGTCGTCACGGGAGCGGCTGCGCGTTGCGGCGGCCACCACGGCGCCCAGCAGGATCAGCGCCAGGGTCAGGATCGTCAGGCCCTTGAGCAGAAACAGGCTGTAATCTTGCAGGAACTCCATGAGGTCTCCGGTTCAGTCGGTGGCCGTGGGTTTCGCGTCGGCCGTCTCTTTGGGATAGTACCGCCAATGGCTCAGCATGCGGATGATCCCGGTTTCCCTGTCCCGCCTGTGCGCGGGGGCATTGATTTCATCCGTTTCCGTGACCGCGATACCCTGAGCCTGCGCCAGGTGGACGAGCTCAACGGGGTCCGCAAGGGAACCGCGTTCCGGAATTTCAAGGCACGGCGCGCCGAGCTGTCGGAGGCGCGGGATTACTTTTATCTGGACGCGGGGCAGCATGCTGGCTTCATCGGGCAGTTACGGGAGCAGGGCCGGATCTATGCATCGACCCGGCATGTGGTCTTGCTCACCGAGTCCGGCTATCGGCAGTTGTCCAGGGCGACGAATCCGGACGGCTGAACGGTGGCGGGACCCCTCATTGCGGATCCTTCCTGCCGCGGGACAATTGCCGCAACAACGCCTCCTGTTCGTTGAAGGACGGAATGCGGCTCCCGGAACGATCGTCGCTGCCGGCGTGCTCGGTGTCACGCTTTGTCGGATGCCCGGCGCGCTCACGTTCCTTCAGCGACGCGTACTCTTCGAGGTCATTCGCCATGTCCCCGCCTGCGCGCGGCTCGGGGTAGCGGCCCTGGTAACCGGTCGGTGGGCGTTGTCCCTTGCGCAGGAACAGTCGCATTCGCAGCGCCTTGTTGTAGTCCACGACCCGCTGCTCCATCCGGAACAGGTCGTAGACCGCGAGTCCCAACAGGCCCACAAGGGGAAGCAGCCAGCCGTATCCTGGGACCAGAAAGGCGGTGACGAGCGTCGTCGCGCTGAGCAGCAGAAACAGGGCGCTGCCGCGTGTGTCGCCGAGGTAGATCCTGTGCAGGCCCGCAGGGAACAGCAGCCACGCCGCATAGGCCTTGCTGCGTGAGCGGAGGTTGGCCGCAAGTACCGCGTTGACCGCTTGCAGGCCACCGCCTTCGAGGTTCAGATTTTTCCAGGCCTTGCTCATTTTCCGCTCCGATCGATCCGGGAATCGAGTGTAACGCCCGCCGCAGTGGCCGCAGGGAATGTCTGCCTGCTATTGCGGCCTTGCGTCAGCTTGTTAGCATGCTGGTGGAACTTCCGGGGAAACCGCGCCGATGTCGGACCGTCGACTGCAAGTGTTCTTCACCGTGGCCCGGCTGCTGTCGTTCACGCGGGCTGCCGAAGTGCTGCACATGACCCAGCCCGCCGTGACCTTTCAGGTGCGGCAGCTGGAGGAGCAGTTCGACGCGCGGTTGTTCGATCGTAATCACAATCGCGTCACCCTCACGGATACCGGGCGGCTGGTCTATCGCTACGCAGAGCGGATTTTCGAGACCTACACCGAAATGGAGGCCGCGCTGCGTGAGATGAAGGGAGCGGTCGGGGGTGCGTTGGTGCTGGGCGCCAGCACGACGGTGGCCGAGTACCTGCTTCCGACCCTGCTCGGGACCTTCCTGCGCAACCATCCGGAGGTCGGTATCAGTCTGCGTGTGGGCAATACCGAGGCCGTGGTGGCCATGGTGGAAGAGAGCGAAATCGATCTCGGCGTGGTCGAGGCCCCGGTCAGCAACCGGAATCTCATCGTGCAGCCCTGCCTGATCGACCAGTTGCGTCTGATCGTGCCGCCGGATCATGCGCTCGCCCGGCGCAGCCAGGTGACCCTGGACGACTTCCTGGACGAACGGTTCGTCTGCCGGGAGGAGGGATCCGGCACACGCGAGGTCATCATGGAGTACCTCGGGCGCCAGGGATACAGCCGCAGCCGCCTCAATCTCTGCATGGAGCTGGGCAGCCCGGAAGCGATCAAGGGCGCAGTGGCGGCCGGTCTCGGAGTCTCGGTGCTGTCCGAGTCTGTGATCGCGAAGGAGGTCACTCTGGGCCAACTGGTGGCGATCCCGCTGGAGCCCGCGCTGGAGCGACCGATTTCGCTGGTGCACGCGCGCCAGAAGTTCCGCGTTCCGACGCTGGAGGTTTTGCTGCGCTTCATCCGGGAATACTGCAGCTACGACGATGCGAACGACACTATTGGGGTGTCCGAAGCGTTCGCTGCTGATGAACGATCTACGGACGCGCCCGAGCGGGTGCCTGAATAGCCGTTCTGTGGCAACCGGGTCCGATGCAGTCGGGTATTCGCGTGCCCGTGCGGCCCACCCCCACCGTCGAAACCCTCGCAGAGGAGAATTCATGAAAAGCTACTGTGTCGTGCAACATACCTATTCCGAGTTTCTCGGGCTGATCGAGTCGCAGCTGGAAAAGCGCGACATCGGGTTTTCCTACTACCGCCCTTTCGTGGGCCAGGATCTGCCCGGTTCGGCGGCACAATTCGACGGTCTCTGGCTGCTTGGCGGTGCCTGGCCGACCAGCGATGTCGAACACAACCCGCAGGTCGATGACGAATTGTCGCTGATCGATATTTTTCGCCGATCCCGGCGTCCGGTGATCGGACTGGGCATGGGTGGGCTGCTGGTGGCCCAGCAGGCGGGCGGCACCCCACAGGACCAGCCGGCCTACCGCGCCGGGTTCGTGACCGCGCACAAGACCCGGGCGGGAGAGGGGGACGCACTGGCGGAGACGCTCGACGGACGTCGGGTGCTGGTGCTGGTGCACGGCCGGGTGGATCTGCCGGAAGGGATGGAGCCCATCCTGGTCGACGACAACGGCGATTGGCTTGCGGTGCGTATCGACGATCTCACGTACGGGATGCTGTTTCGGCCCGAGATGAAACCCGGCATGCTGGAAGATATCATCATGGAGGCGCGGCACAATCCGCCGCCGAACATGGGCGAACTGCTCGGCCAGGCCCGCATGGAGTGGACGCAGATGCAGGAGACGACCGGCCGCGTGGTCGTGGCGCTGGTCTCGGAGCTGGGTCTGATGCAGGAAAGGCGCAAGATGCCCGTTTTCAGCCTGAACGTAGTGTCCTGAATCCCCGGTGCCGGGACGCTGCTACCATGCGGGCTCCAGAATCGGAACGCTAGAGACGTACGCATGATGACACCGATGAACATGGGTCGCCGGAATCGCGGAAGCGAGACCGCCCGGCGGCTGGTCGAAATCACCGACCAGTTGCCTGAGGACCAGCGGCAGACGCTGCTGCGTTTCGCGGAATTCCTGTTCGCGCAGGCGCCCGAGACGGAGAGCGTACCCGAGACCCTGCCGGAACCCAAGGCCATCCCCCGACCCGCGGAGGAGTCGGTCATCAAGGCCATGCGCCGGCTTTCCGAGACCTATTTCATGCTCGAGCGCGGAAAGTTGCTGAACGAGACCTCGGCGCTGATGGCGCAGCACGTGATGCAGGGTCGCGATGCCACTGTGGTCATCGACGAACTCGAAGCGATCTTTGCAACGCATTATGAGCGGGCCCGGTCGGCGTCATGATCGAGGTCTTTCGGCGCTGGTACGAGCGTCACTTCACCGATCCGCAGGTGGTGATTCTCGCCATGCTGCTGATTGCCGGCTTCCTGCTGGTCATCTTCGCCGGTCGCATTCTCGCGCCGCTGCTGGCCAGCCTGATCATTGCCTACCTGCTGGAGGGCGGGGTCGCGAAGCTGACGCGCTGGCGGATGCCGCGGCTGCTCGCGGTCATCATCGTCACGCTGGGGTTTATCGCGCTGGTCGTGGCCGCGCTGTTCGGCCTCGTACCCCTGATGTCCCAACAGGTCACACAGCTGGTCCGGGAGTTGCCGGTGATGATCTCCCAGGGCCAGGCGCTGCTGCTGCAGCTGCCCGAGCGCTATCCGCAGATCATCTCCGAGGAGCAGGTATTCGAAATCATGGGTGCGATCCGCACGGAGGCTACCCTGTACGGGCAGCAGGTGGTGAAGTTCTCGCTGGCTTCCGCGCAGCACGTCGTGACGGTCATCATCTACCTGATCGTCGTGCCGCTGATGGTGTTCTTCATGCTGAAGGACCGCGACACGATCCTCACGTGGTTCATGGGCTTCATGCCTCGGGACCGGCGCCTGGCGAGCCAGGTCTGGAACGAGGTCAACGTGAAGATCGCCAGTTACGTGCGGGGCAAGTTCATCGAAATCCTGCTGGTCTGGGCAGTGAGCTTCATCACCTTCCACTGGTTCGGACTGCAGTACGCCGTGTTGCTGTCGTTCATGGTGGGGATCTCGGTGATCATCCCCTATATTGGCGCGGCCGTCGTGACCATCCCGGTGGCAATGGTGGCCTACTTCCAGTTTGGGCTGTCGAGCGAGTTCGCCTGGGTGCTGATCGCCTACGGGGTGATCCAGTTCCTGGATGGTAACGTGCTGGTCCCTCTGCTGTTCTCCGAAGTCGTCAATCTGCACCCGGTGGCGATCATCGCCGCAGTATTCATCTTCGGGGGAATCTGGGGTCTGTGGGGTGTATTCTTCGCGATCCCGCTGGCCACATTGGTGCATGCGGTACTGAAGTCCTGGCCGCGCCATACCATCGCGCCCGAAGCCGCACCCGAGGTTGCACTCGGGGCGGCACTCGGAGCCGCAGAGGGTCCCACCGCGACCGGCAACCCCGCCGAATGACATTCCAGCGGTCTTCGGAGGTTTCCGGGCGGGCTCCGGGACCGGTGTGGCGGGGCTGTCAACCAAGAGAGGCTGCATGACCGGCACGGAATTATTGATGAACGTCACTCCTCAGGAGAGCCGCGTCGCCCTTGTGGAGAACGGAATCCTGACGGAGTTGCACATCGAGCGCAGCCGGCGCCTTGGATTGGTAGGAAGCATCTACAAGGGCCGGGTTTGCCGGGTTCTGCCGGGCATGGACGCCGCCTTCGTCGACATTGGTCTGGAACGAACCGCGTTTCTGCACGCCTCCGACGTGGCCCCGGTGGAACGCGAGGAGCTCTGCAACAACGGAGAGACGCTCCCGCGCAACGAGTCCATCAGCCAGTTGCTGCACGAGGGGCAGGAGATCCTGGTCCAGGTGATCAAGGATCCCCTGGGAACCAAGGGCGCGCGGCTCACGACCTACGTGACCGTGCCTTCGCGCCACCTGGTGCTGATGCCGAACCAGAGCAATATCGGGATCAGCACGCGCATCGAGGACGACGCCACCCGCAGCCGCCTGCGCGAAGTGATGGAAGAACTGCGTGCCGAGCTCGCACCGGAGCACGGCTTCATTGTGCGCACCGCAGCCGAACTGGTGGATGCCGAAGCGTTGCGCAACGACGTGTTGTTCCTCAAGAAGCTCTGGGACTCCCTGCGCGAGGTGGCCGCAAGTGGTTCGCCGGGGCAGGAGATTCACGCGGACCTGTCACTGGTGCTGCGCATTCTCCGCGACATGGTCGGGATCGAACTGGACCGGATCCGCATCGATTCCCGCGAGACATGGCAGAAAGTCACCGAGTTTGCCGAACGCTACATTCCGGCGCTCACGGATCGCATCGAACACTATCCCGGGGAACGGCCGATCTTCGAGCTATTCAACGTCGACGAGGAGATCCAGCGAGCGCTGGAACGCAAAGTCGAACTCAAGTCCGGCGGCTACCTGATCTTTGACCAGACCGAGGCGATGACCACCGTCGACGTCAATACTGGCGGCTTTGTCGGGCATCGGAATCTCGAGGAAACCATCTTCAAGACCAACCTCGAAGCGGCGCAGGCGATTGGTCGGCAGCTCCGGCTGCGCAATCTCGGTGGCATCATCATCATCGACTTCATCGACATGCTGGACGAGGAACACAAGCGCCAGGTGATTCGGGCCCTCGAGCGTGCATTGGAGCGCGATCACGCGAAATGCCAGATCTGCGACGTTTCGCCGCTCGGGTTGGTGGAGATGACACGCAAGCGCACGCGTGAGAGCCTGGAACGGCTCCTCTGCGAGCCTTGCCCCACCTGTGGCGGGCGCGGCTACCTCAAATCCGCAGAGACCGTCTGCTACGAGCTTTTTCGCGAAATCCTCCGGGAGGCCCGGCAGTACGACGCGAAGGAACTGCGGGTGCTGGCCTCGCAGGCGGTCATCGATCTGTTGCTGGACGAGGAGTCGTCCAGCCTCGCCGAGCTCCAGGAATTCGTCGGGGTGCCGATTCGTTTCCAGGTCGAGAGCCTGTACCAGCAGGAGCAATTCGACGTGGTCTTCATCTAAGCCG
>SLNI01000170.1 GCA_007133115.1 Thioalkalivibrio sp.
TATCCGGTGAATCTCAACCCCGCCTTGGGTTCGAGGTAATACCCTTCCTTCTCCCAGCGGAAGCCGGCTTTCGGATAGACATCGAATCGTGTCGCGGTGAGCGAGTCTTTCCGGTCGAACCGGACCAGTTCCGAGGTCAGGTCGACGTCCAGCCCCGGATACGGGGACTGGCCACCGGTCAGCACCAGCTGGGGCATCCGCTGGTAGGGTTTGGATCGCTCCGGCAGGTTCGGATCGAGGCTCTTGTAGTCTTCGACCTGGCCGCGTAGCCGCCAGTGGGTCCAGTCGTAGGCGGCGGTGGCCCGGCGGGTCGCGAATGCAGTGCTCGCGCTGAAGACGTCGGACCCGAAATCCCGGAAGTATTCGGTATCGGACACGTCGTTGATGTCGATGTCCGTGCGTAGATTGGGAATCGGTCTTGCCTTCTGTCGCCAGGCGATCAGGTAGCGATCGTCGCCGAATTTTTGATCGTCGGGCAGGTAACGCAGATCGAGTGTTCCGTCATGTCGCGGGCGGAGGTACCGCCATTGCGTATCCAGCATGACACCGCGTTCTTCCATCACGCGAGGCGTGAGTGTGGCATCGTAATCGGGCGCGATATTCCAGTACCAGGGAACCGCCAGTTCAAGACCATGGCGACTGGTAATGGCCGCGCTGGGCATCAGGATGCCCGACATGCGCCGGTCGTCGATCGGGAACTGGATGTAGGGCGTGTAGAAAACGGGCACATCCTTGAACCGCAGGGTGACGTTGCGCGCATCGCCACGCCCGCTTTCCTGGTCCAGGCGGATGTCCGACCCCGTCAGCCACCAGGATTCATTGCTCTCCGGGCAGGTGGTGTAGCGTGCCTCGGACATCTGGATCTTGCCGGGCTCGAGCTGGGCCGCCTGGTCTGCACCGCCCCGGGCATTCCGTGAACGCAGCCAGTACCGAACATCGGAGAATTCCCCCTCGTCCGAATCCAGCTGGTACCAGCTGTCTCCGGCCTCGACCAGGAGATCGCCGTCGAAGAGCTGGCTGCGGCCGCGCGTCTCCACCCGACGCGTCTCGGTGTAGAAGTCGATCCAGTCGGAATCGAGGCGGCGGTCGAGGGCGAACAGCTGGACATCGCCGCGGGCCTCGATGCGCTCCCCACGGACCGAGTCCACGGAGTCGGCCTCGACCTCGATCATGTCATGGGGGAGACTGCGCAGCTCCGGCCAGAATTCCGCCGGCACGACAGGGCAGTCCTGGAGAAATTCGGCGGCGGAGGCCAGCGGTATCAGCGCCAGGGAGAGCGCCGAAATCGCGGCGGCAACGGGGCGGCGATTCGAGGCCATCATGCTGGGAAACATGTACTTGCAATGGTGCCCATCGGATCGGTCCTTTGGCTGTGGGACATACAGGTTGGCCCCAGGCGCCGGGGTCCGGGCGTTCCAGCCGGCAGATGCCGGACTTATACCGTGCGGTGCAGGTACCCGCAAGCCGATTCACCTTGCCCGCTACGCCGGTATACTATCCCGCCAGACTTATCCCAGCATTCCATCCTTGAGGACCCCGCCATGGATTTGAGCAAGATCGCTGCAGGCACCGACCTGCCCAATGATATCAATGTCGTGGTCGAAATTCCGGCCATGGGTCAACCCGTCAAGTACGAGATTGACAAGGACAGCGGGGCCTTGATGGTCGATCGGTTCATGACCGTCGCCATGTATTACCCCTGCAACTACGGTTTCGTACCGCATACCCTGGCCGAGGATGGTGACCCGCTCGACGTGCTGGTGATCACGCCGGTGCCGCTGGTTCCGGGGGCCGTCGTGCGCGCCCGTCCCGTCGGCCTCCTCAACATGGCCGACGAGGCCGGACCCGACGCCAAGGTGCTGGCGGTGCCGCTGACCAAGCTGGATCCGCAGTACGCACGGGTCCATGGGCCTGAGGACGTGCACCAGGAGCTTCTGGATCAGATCACCCACTTCTTTGGGCACTACAAGGAAATGGAGCGCAACAAGTGGGTCAAGGTCGAGGGATGGTCGGATGCGGAAAGCGCGAAGGCTGAAATCCTCGCCAGCTACAAGCGTTACCAGAAGAGCAAGGTCTGACACGTTCGGACCCGGTCCCGGTGGGTGTCCGCCGGGACCCTGACGTTTCCACCTCCCTTCGCCGCGTGGCGAGGAATCTGCAAGCATGTTGATCGACCGCCCGGACTCCTACAACGAAGAAGCCCGCGATCAGCAACGGTTTTCGGTTCGTGTACTGCTTTCTATTCTGATCCTGTTGGTCCTGATCGCGATGCTGGTGGTGCGGATGTTCACACTGCAGGTGGGCGCGCACGAGCATTTCATCACGCTGTCCGAGAACAACCGCCTTCGCATCGAGCCCATTCCGCCCACGCGCGGCTTGATCTTCGACCGCAATGGCGTCCTGCTGGCGGAGAATCGGCCCTCGTTCCAACTCGAGATCACCGTCGAGCAGACTGGTGATCTGGATTCGCTGCTGGAACGCCTGTCCGGGATGGTCGCGCTGACACCGTCGGAGATCTCCCGTTTCCGTTCACTGGCGCGTCAGCGTCGCCCGTTTCAGCCGGTGCCGCTGAAGTCCGGCCTGGACGACGAGACCGTGGCTCGGATCGCGGTTGCCCGTCACGAGCTTCCCGGTGTCGAGATCGAGGCGCGTCCAGTGCGGTATTACCCTCATGGCGAAGACTTTGCCCATGTCGTCGGGTATGTCGGGCGGATCAACGAACAGGATCTGCAGCGCCTGGATACTCGAAACTACGCAGGTACGTCGCACACGGGCAAGACCGGTGTGGAACGCTACTACGAGGATCTCCTGCACGGTGTCACCGGTCACCGACAGGTCGAGGTGAATGCGCAGGGTCGGGTGATCCGCGAGCTTGCGGTGACGCCGCCGGTCCCCGGGCAGGATCTGTTTCTCGGCATTGATCTCGAACTGCAGCTGGCCGCGCGGGATGCGCTCGCGGATCTCGATGGCGCCGTGGTGGCGATGGATCCGTCGACGGGTGAAGTGCTCGCCCTGGTCAGCAAGCCGGGTTTCGATCCCAACCCGTTCGTACAGGGGATATCCCGCGGAGATTTCGCCGCCCTGCAGGCCGATCCGCACAATCCCCTGTTCAACCGCGCCCTCAGCGGTCAATACCCGCCGGGTTCGACGCTGAAACCGGTGGTGGCTCTGGCGGGTCTGGAGGAGGGTGTGACGACGGCGGAACGGCGCATGTTCGCGACCGGCTATTACCAGTTGCCGGGCCACGAGCGCCGTTACCGGGACTGGCGGCGCAGCGGGCACGGCTGGGTGGACATGAATCGCGCCATCGCCGTCTCCTCGGACGTGTACTTCTACGATCTCGGTCACAAGCTCGGGATCGATCGCATGGCGCCCATGTTTGGTGCTTTCGGTGTTGGGAGCCGAGTGGGTATCGACGCCACCGGGGAGCGGTCGGGCATTCTGCCCAGCCGCGAGTGGAAACGCTCGGCGCAGAATCTCCCGTGGTTTCCCGGAGAAACCCTGATCACCGCGATCGGGCAGGGCTATATGCTGACGACTCCGATGCAACTGGCGGACATCACCAGCACGCTGGCCAACCGGGGGCAGCGGGTCCAGCCGCGCCTGTTGCGGGCAATCCGGCAGACCAGCGAAGCGGACTGGGTAGCGCAACCCGTGCGTTACCTCGAACCGGTTCAGGCCAGCGATGCGCACTGGGAGGCCATTCACCAGGCGTTGATCGCAGCCGTGAACGAACGCCATGGCACTGCCTGGGGCAGTGTCGGCAGCACCTCAAACGGCTACGTCGTCGCCGGGAAGACCGGAACCTCGCAGGTCTTCAGTCTGGGCCCGGACCAGGAGTACAAGCAATCTGAACTCGATCGGCGCCTGTGGGATCACGCGCTGTTCATCGGCTATGCGCCGGCGGATGACCCGCAGATCGCCGTGGCGGTTCTGGTGGAACACGGTGGCAGTGGCGGACGTGTCGCGGCGCCGATTGCACGCGATGTGATCAAGCACCATCTGCTGTCAAAAGGGCTGGTGGCCGCAGTGGAGGAGGCGTCGTGATCAGCGTCACCGGGCGCGAGCTGACGACCGGGCAGTGGCTGCTTCGAAGCTTCCGGCTGGACGGTATGCTGATGCTGCTGATCGCGATGCTTCTGGGCGTGGGTCTTCTGGTGTTGTTCAGCGCTTCCGGCGAGAACGTGGCTGCATTGGAGCGCCAGCTGCTCCGCATCGGCGTGGGCTTCCTGGGTCTTCTGCTTTTCGCGCGCGTACCGGTATCCGTTCTCAAGGTCTGGGCGCCCTGGCTTTTCCTGTTGGGATTGGGGTTGCTGCTCGGAGTCATGTTCGCGGGTGACGTGGGCAAGGGTGCGCGACGCTGGCTGGATCTGGGTCTGTTGCGCTTCCAGCCCTCCGAAATCATGAAGCTCGCGATGCCTCTGACGGTGGCCTGGTATCTGTCCCTGCGCAGTGGGCCGCCACGCTTCGTCGACCTTATCGTGGTCGGGGTGTTGATCGTGGTTCCGGTTCTGCTGATCATGCGTCAGCCCGATTTGGGTACGGCGCTGCTGGTGGGCGCCTCGGGGATCCTGGTGCTGATGCTGGCCGGCCTGAGCTGGGGCTGGATCGTGGGTATGGTTGTCGCGCTGGCGGCCGCCATACCGGTGTTGTGGACCCAGATGTATGACTACCAGCGCCAGCGGGTGCTGACCCTGCTCAACCCCGAGTCGGACCCGCTCGGGGCCGGCTACCACATCATTCAGTCCAAGATCGCGATCGGCTCCGGCGGGCTGTACGGCAAGGGCTGGCTGAACGGCACGCAGTCGCAGTTGCAGTTCCTGCCCGAGCGATCCACCGACTTCGTGTTCGCGGTCTATGCCGAGGAATTCGGGTTCATGGGCATTCTGTTTCTGCTGCTGCTGTATTTCCTCATCGTGGGACGCGGGCTCTGGATTGCGGCATTGGCCCAGGACCGCTTTTCGCGCCTGGTCGCCGGAAGCATCAGCCTGACGTTTGCGGTCTACATGGTGGTGAACATCGGCATGGTCAGCGGGTTGTTGCCCGTCGTGGGCGTGCCCCTGCCGCTGGTGAGCTACGGCGGCACTTCGTTGGTGACGCTGATGGTGGGCTTCGGTATCCTGATGGCCGTGCAATCTCAACAACGATTGGTGAATCGATGATCCTGCCCCCCCGGCGCCGACCCTTTTTCGCTGCCCTGAATGTTTTCGTCTACGCGCTGCTGGTGGTTGTTCTCGGGGCGTGTTCCACACCAGGAGTGGCCGTTTACGAGTCGGAGTACCGCGCAGGGGAGCCTCCCTACCTCGAGCGGGCCGAGGTCCAAAGCTTCATCGACGAGCAGGTGGCCGCAGGGATCGACCGCGAACTCCTCGAAAGCCTTTTCCTGGCAGTGGAACCGCAACAGCGCATCCTGGACCTTATTTCCCGTCCCGCGGAGGCGCGCCCCTGGAAGGACTACCGTCCGATCTTCGTGAACAGCCGGCGGATCGAACGCGGCCAGGCATTCATGGCCGAGCAGGCCGAGTGGCTGGAGCGGGCCGATGCCGCCTACGGCGTGGATCCTGCGCTGGTCGCCGCCATCATCGGTGTAGAAACCGATTACGGGCGCAATATGGGTGGGTTTCGGGTTTTCGATGCGCTGGTGACGCTCGGGTTCGATTATCCGCCGCGGGCAGGTTTCTTCCGCAGTGAACTCGTACATTTCCTGCAGTTGGCCGAGGAAGAATCCCTGGATCTGCGTGAGACGCGGGGTTCCTACGCGGGTGCGATGGGTCGCGGCCAGTTCATCTCCTCGAGCTATCGCGCCTATGCGGTGGACTTCAACGCGGATGGCCGCCGCGACCTCCTCGGCTCCTGGCCGGATGCGATCGGCAGCGTGGCGAACTACTTCCGGGCCCATCACTGGCAAACCGGCCAACCGGTAGTCGCCCTGGCCCGAGTCGAGGGCGATGCCCACGAGGCCCTGCTCGGTGGGGGGTACCAGGCCCGTTTCGGTTTGCAGGAACTCGCCGAGAAGGGGGTGTTTCCTGTGGAAGCCGTACCCGCTGATGGTCAGTTCTCCCTGATCCGGCTGGAGGGGGAGCAGGGCTTCGAATTCTACCTGGGTTATCCCAACTTCTACGTCATCACCCGCTACAACCGCAGTCCTCTCTACGCGATGGCCGTGCATCAACTCGCCGAGGCCCTGAGACCGTGAATCGGGCCGGGGAGCGCCAACCCGGTGCGCGAGGAAGGATGCCGTGATGCACGGACGCGTCTCCCGCGCGCCCCGTGCTTTGCAGGCAATCGTCGGCCTGGTGGGCGTGTTGCTGGTCCTGATGCTGATCCCGGGCTGCGGAACCAGCCCCGATGTCGCGGATGGCGCGCCGAGTGTCGTGCCCCGCAGTCTGTCGACGATTCCGGACGCGGTACCCCGGCATGAACCGCGCAGCCGCTATGGCAATCCGCCCGAGTACGAAGTGTTTGGGCAGCGCTACCGCACGCTGGTGTCCAGCGAGGGTTTTGAGGAACGTGGACTGGCCTCGTGGTACGGGACCAAATTCCATGGGCGCCGTACCTCCAGTGGCGAACCCTACGACATGTACGCGATGACCGCGGCACACAAGCATCTGCCGTTGCCGAGCTATGTCGAAGTCACCAACCTCGA
>SLNI01000084.1 GCA_007133115.1 Thioalkalivibrio sp.
CACCCCCCAAAATCAGGGTTTCGTCGACGACGATTTTCTCCCCATGTTCCAGTACCTGCCGATCGTGTGCGTTCAGGTGGGCCGCGGTGGTGACATCGAAGAGTTCCTCGTCACATTTCCCTAGGATTTCCCTGGCCGGCCGCCCCAGCATTTCGGCCATTCGGCGATTGACGTAGCTATACCGCAGGTCGGGCGTCTTGATGAAAACGGAGGCCTCGAGGCTGTCCAGAACGGTGGACAGTCGCTGTTCCTTTTCCATGAGCGCAGTCACGCGACGGGCTTCCCTTCGGCGAAGCAGCAGGGACACAGCCAGTGCCGCCGAGAGCACGACGATGAGCGCCACGGCCAGCCAGTCGATCGCTTCCGGAGCGGCGGGTAATGCTTCCGCACCCGGAATACCCACGGTTGCGCCCTGGGCCCCTTGTGCAATGAGCGGAACCAGAAGGTACCAGGGCCGGAGGGACCAGAATCGCAAAAAACTCCTTGTGACCGCTTTTGGCATGT
Organism: Thioalkalivibrio sp.; assembly: GCA_007133115.1. Lineage (GTDB taxonomy): Bacteria > Pseudomonadota > Gammaproteobacteria > Ectothiorhodospirales > Ectothiorhodospiraceae > Thioalkalivibrio. Next base: position 505 of record SLNI01000084.1, read on the forward strand.
TGAGCCTTGCTGGTGACTGCCGCGGCGCGGCGATCATCTCCTGCGTCGGTGGAGCGCGGCATCCGCCGGATGAGACATCTTCTTCAAGATGGTACGGAGGACCTTGATTAAAAGCAAAGAATTATCCGGAAACGGAGGCACCCCATCGACTGGAGAACCCGATAAACGGGTTCACGTCGACCGCCAGCCCGCTTCGAGCGGGTGCAGGGATGGGTTGAACATCCAGGCGTCGGGACCCGGAGTCTGGGTCGTCAGCGTGGTGACGTGCTTCAGGAAGCGGTCGCGCGGTATCTCGGTGGCCCCCATGGCGAGCATATGCGGCGTCGGGGTCTGGCTGTCGATCAGGGGCCATTCCCACGCGACGAGATGCCGGCACAGCCAGGCCAGGGCGACCTTGGAAGCGTCGGTCGCCCTGGAAAACATCGATTCCCCACAGAACAGGCGTCCAACCGAGACACCGTAGAGGCCTCCGACCAGCTCCCCCTCGTGCCATACCTCCACCGAGTGCGCGTGGCCCGCGCGATGCAGTTGCAGGTAGGCATGACGCATCTCCACGGTGATCCACGTTCCCGTCGCCTCGGCGCGTTTCCCCCCACAGGCCCTGATCACCGCTTCAAACGCTCGATCGAAGCTGATCTCGAAGCCACGGTTACGGATCGAGCGACGCAGGCTCCGCGAGATTCGCAGGGCGTTGGGTTCCAGGACCGTGCGGGGATCCGGGCTCCACCAGAGTATCGGTTGACCGGCCTCGTACCAGGGAAAGATACCTTCGTGGTAGGCACGCAGCAGTCGCGGCATCGACAGGTCGCCACCGGCCGCCAACAGACCGTTGGGATCGACCCAGGCCTGGGACGGCGGGGGAAAGGGTTCATCCGTCACCCCGGCATGGAGCCAGGTGATCATCTTGCGCGCTTGTCCGCTCACCTCAGGCTCCCTGGACTGCTGGCCCGCTCGAAGAAGGACGGAGCCTGGTGGCCATATCCCGATTCAATCGTCGTTCCGATAGGGTGAGTGTTCCATCAGTGCCGCACACTGTGCCTCCATCATGTCCGCTTCGCGACGGCAGAAGTCCTGCACCGAAGTCCGGAAGCCCGGGCTGAGGACTGCGTGCACCGAGGCTGTCCGTGTCGGCAGAAAGCCCCTCGGGATCTTGTGTTCACCCTGTGCACCCGGTTCGAAGTGTGCGAGCCCTTCCTGGATGCAGAACTCGATGCCCTGATAGTAGCAGGTCTCGAAATGGAGGTCGGGGAGGTCCTCGACGCAGCCCCAGAATCGTCCGTAGAGGGTGTCGTGACCGCGATAGCAGAGCGCGGCGGCGATGGTGCGGTCCTCGATGCGCGCCTCGAACAGCACCACCTGAGGACCCAGCGCGGCCGCCGTCTCCATGAAAAAGGCCTGCGACAGGGTCGGCACACCCATGTGTTTTTCGAAGGTGTCTTCGTAGAAGCGATGAAAGCGCGCCCAATCCGCCGCATCGGCCGTCGCACCCGTCAGCGTGCGGAACGCCACGCCCTGTTCGGCAACCCGCCGGCGTTCCCGACGGATATTCTTGCGTTTTTTCGACGTCAGCGCGTCCAGGAAGGCATCGAAATCCGCATACCCTGCATTGCTCCAGTGATACTGGCAGCCGATACGGCGGGACAGTCCGGCGGCCTCGCCCAGGCTCGCTTCCGATTCCTCGGGGAAAAGAACATGAACGCCGGAGGCGCCCAGCTGCTCCCCCCGTGCGATCGCGGCATTGAGCAACTCGCGCTGCAGACCGGAACGATCCGGCTCGTCCGGGTGGGTCAGCAGTCGGGGCCCGGTCGCGGGCGTGTAGGGAACGCTGATCACCAGTTTCGGGTAATACGGTTGTCCGTTGCGCTCCCAGGCCGCCTGCCACGCCCAGTCGAACACGAACTCGCCGTAGTTGTTGGTCTTCGCATAACAGGGTGCGGCACCGACCAGCCCGTCGCCGCGGAAGGCCAGCACGTGCTGGGGGAACCAGCCATAGCGCCGGCCCAGGCAGTCGTGACGTTCGAGACCCTCGAGAAACGCATGCCGCAGAAACGGCTCGGTCCCGTCCGTCAATGCATCCCAGGCCGATGCATCGACGTCCGCGAGACTGTCGCGTATCTCGATCCGCAGGTCCGTTGCCGCAGGGCTCATGAGGTCCCGTGGGGTCGGGCCGCGCCGCGCTGCGGGATCAGGCGTGCTCTTCCAGAAAGCGCTCGGCGTCCAGAGCGGCCATGCAGCCGCTGCCCGCCGAGGTAATCGCCTGGCGGTAGATCTGATCCATCACGTCGCCGCATGCGAAGACCCCCGGCACGCTGGTTGCGGTTGCGTTGCCCTGGATCCCGCTATGTACCTGGATATACCCTCCCTTCATCTCGAGCTGCCCCTCGAAGATACCGGTATTGGGCTTGTGGCCGATCGCGATGAACACGCCGGTCAACGCGAGGTCCCTGGTGTCGCCGGTCTCCACCGCGCGCAGGCGCATGCCGGTCACGCCGGTCTGGTCGCCAAGAACCTCGTCCAGCACATGGTTCCATTCGATGGAGATCTTGCCGGCTTTCTCCTTTTCGAACAGATGCTGCTGCAGGATCTTTTCGGCGCGCAGACTGTCACGGCGGTGCACCAGGGTGACGTGCTCGGCGATGTTGGAGAGATACAGGGCTTCTTCGACCGCAGTATTGCCGCCGCCGATGACCGCGACTTTCTGGCCCCGGTAAAAGAAGCCGTCACAGGTCGCGCAGGCCGAAACTCCCTTGCCTTTGAACGCTTCCTCGGACTCCAGCCCCAGGTACATGGCGGTGGCCCCGGTGGCGATGATCAGTGCGTCCGCCGTGTATACGCCGCTGTCGCCCGTGAGCCGGAACGGGCGTGAGGACAGCTCGGCCGTGTGAATGTGGTCGAAGATCACCTCGGTGGCGAAACGCTCGGCATGCTTTTGCATGCGCTGCATCAGATCCGGTCCCTGCAGCCCCTCGACATCGCCGGGCCAGTTGTCCACATCGGTGGTGGTCATGAGCTGGCCGCCTTGCTCGAGCCCCGTGATGACCACGGGGTTGAGGTTGGCCCGCGCCGCGTACACCGCGGCGGTCCAGCCGGCGGGCCCCGAACCCAGGATCAGTAGGCGGCAGTGTTTGGCATCGCTCATGGAAACTCTCCGTACAAGGTTGATTCCGGATCGGGTCGGCGGGTGCGTTAGCGGCTGTGCTCACGCAGGGGCGCGACCGGGTCCGATTTTGGGTGCCGATTATTGGGGAAGCCCGCGGCACTGTCCAACGGCCACAATGGACAGGCGGCGATGCGCCACTTTGCGGCATCATTTTAACCACGTAGAATCCAGAGTTCGAACGTTTCCTGAACCCCAGCGGAGGGTCGAAGGGCACGCGAGGCCGTTGGCTGCGATAGCATCCCGGGATGGCCGCTCAACCGCGGCGCGGCGCTTGTGACCGCTCCAGCCTGGATCCACTTCCGATTCAATTCACCCTCTGCGGATTCATTCATGCCTGCAACCAAGGTCCAGACCGGTCCCGAGGCCAGCCTTAGCCGGCAACTGCTGCGCGGCCTTCGCGAGGGTGCGCTGCTGGTCTTCGGGATGCTGGCCCTGTACCTGCTGGTCGCTCTGCTGACCTACGACGCTTCGGACCCCGGTTGGTCGGGGACCGGAGCGGACACGGCGGTGCAGAACCTGGGTGGGTCGGCGGGGGCCTGGTTTGCCGATGTGGCACTGCACCTGCTCGGCTATCTTGCCTACCTGATCCCCCTGGTGTTCATCGGGATTGGCTGGTGGCTGTTCCGGCACCGTCGCGATGCCACGATCGCGAACCCCCTCGAATTGACCCTGCGCGGCGCGGCGCTGTTCGTCGTCCTGCTGACCGGGGCGGGTCTGGCCGCCCTGCACTGGTTGCCCCGAAACATGCCCGTGCATGCGGGCGGCATCCTGGGGGACCTGGTTGCGCGTGCCACGGTGTCGGGACTTGGCCTCGTCGGGGCGACGCTGCTTCTGCTGGCGCTCTTTCTCGCTGCGCTGACACTGTTCACCGGGCTGTCCTGGTTTTCCGTGATGGACGGCCTGGGCAAGGGTATGTATGACCTGGCCGCCGAGCTCAAGGGTCGACTGGAAAGCCTGCGCGATCGGCGCATCGGTGCCGAGCAGAAGGCCCAGCGCGAAGTGCGTGTGGAAAAGGAGCGTGCCCGGGTGGCACACCGCCCGCCGTCGCGGGTGGAGCCGCGCATCGAGGCACCGCCGCCCAGCCCGCGGGTGATGAAGGAAAAGCAGGTGCCGCTGTTCGCCGGCGACATCACCGACCCGCATCCGCCGCTGGGCCTGCTCGACGACCCGCCGGAGACGGTCATCGGCTATTCCTCGGAAGCGCTGCAGGCGATGTCCCGCCTGGTCGAGCTCAAGCTCCGGGATTTCGGCGTCGACGTGGAAGTGGTGGCGGTACAGCCGGGTCCCGTGATCACCCGCTTTGAACTGCATCCGGCGCCGGGTGTGAAAGTCGTGCGCATTTCCGCGCTGGCCAAGGATCTCGCGCGCTCGCTGTCCGTGATCGCGGTGCGGATCGTGGAGGTCATTCCCGGCAAGTCGACCGTCGGGCTGGAGATTCCCAACGAACAGCGGGAACTCGTGACGCTGTCGGAAATCCTGCGCTCGACATTGTTCGAGTCGGCGAAATCACCGTTGACGGTGGCGTTGGGCAAGGATATCGGCGGCGCGCCGGTCATTGCCGACCTCGCGCGGATGCCCCACCTGCTGGTGGCCGGCACCACGGGTTCCGGCAAGTCGGTCGGCGTCAACGCGATGCTGATTTCCATGCTGTACAAGGCCACCGCCGAAGAGGTGCGATTGATCCTGATCGACCCGAAGATGCTCGAACTGTCGGTGTACGAGGGCATTCCGCATCTGCTCGCGCCCGTGGTGACGGACATGAAAGACGCCTCCAATGCCCTGCGCTGGGCTGTCGCGGAGATGGAGCGGCGCTACAAGCTGATGTCGCTGCTCGGGGTGCGCAACATCACGGGATACAACAAGAAGGTACGCGACGCGGAAGCTGCGGGCGAGCCGTTGGTCGATCCCACCTTCAAGCCCGACGATCAGGTGGCCGTGGTGGAACCGCCCAAGCTCGGACCCATGCCCTTCATCGTGGTGGTCGTCGATGAGTTCGCCGACATGATCATGGTGGTCGGCAAGAAGGTCGAGGAACTGATCGCACGGCTGGCGCAGAAGGCCCGTGCCGCGGGCATTCACCTGATCCTGGCCACCCAGCGTCCGTCCGTGGACGTGATCACGGGCCTCATCAAGGCGAACATCCCGACCCGCATCGCGTTCCAGGTGTCGTCGCGCGTGGATTCCCGCACCATCCTCGACCAGATGGGGGCCGAGCACCTGCTGGGCCACGGTGACATGCTCTACCTGCCTCCGGGCAAGGCGCTGCCGGAACGCGTGCACGGCGCCTTCGTGGGCGATCTCGAGGTGCACAAGGTCGTGGAATATCTGAAGGCCACCGGGGAGCCCGACTACGAGCACGCCATTCTGGAGGAACCGGAGGCGGGTGCGCCGGCAATCCCGGGACTGGAGGCGCATGCGTCCATGGCCGAGGGCGACCCGCTGTATGACCAGGCGGTACAAATCGTGATCGAGTCGCGCAAGGCCTCCATTTCGTACGTGCAGCGACGCCTGAAGATCGGCTACAACCGCGCCGCGCGGATGATCGAGGACATGGAGGCGGCGGGTCTCGTCAGCCAGGTGCAGTCCAACGGGAACCGCGAGGTGCTGGTGCCCGGGGGCAGGGAGTGACAGCGACCCGGGTGCGCTGCGCGGCACCGGTTCAGCATCGATTCAAGCGCGCGAGGCATACTGGCTTTCGGTCCACATCGGTATCGACATGTCCATGAAATCACTTGTTGCGCCCGTGATGCGTTCCCTGTTCACGCTGCTGCTTCTCCTTGCCCCGCAAATCGGATTTGCCGGCGCAGCGGACGCCCGGCTGGCCCTGGAGCGGTTCCTCGATGGCCTCGATTCGTTTTCAGCCGAGTTCACCCAGACGCTCACGGATGAGACCGATTTCGTTCTGCAGGAAGCGAGCGGGCGGTTCTCGCTGGCGCTGCCTGATCGACTGCGTTGGGAGCTTCA
>SLNI01000190.1 GCA_007133115.1 Thioalkalivibrio sp.
CCGTTGCTGCCCTCCTTCTTGGCGATCGCGATCGTGACCGCCGCCGCGCCTTCCGGAGCGATATCCGCCTGGTCCCCCGCAATTCCGGTGTAGTAGCGCACGAACCGATCGGTCTCGCCGGGACCATAGATCACGTCCGCCACGTCTCGGATGTAGACCGGTCGGCCCCGGTCCACCGTTACGAGGAGGCGCCCGATATCCGAGGCATCGCGAAGAAAGGAGCCGGTGTAAATGGGAATGCTGTTGGGCCCCACCTCGATCGAACCCGCCGTGCGTTCGGAATTGGCCGCCTGCACGGCCTGGGCGATCTGGTCCATCGTCACGTTGTGCCCGGCCAGACGCTCGGGCTGGACCTCGATCCGAACCATTTCCTGTCGGCCGCTGACCACGAAGCTCTGGCTGGTGTTGGGGACCTCGTTCAGATACTGCAGCGAGTCCAGCGCGATCTGGCGCAGCATCGCGTCATCGAGCTCGTGGGACCAGAGCGTAAGGGTGATGGTCGGCACATCATCGACGCCCTTCGGCTTGACCATGGGCTCCGAAACCCCTGGCGGCATCAGGTCCCGGTTGGACATCAGGCGATCGTGGACCTTGAGGATGGAGGACTCCATCTCTTCGCCGACATCGAACTGGACGGTCACCATCGACTGGCCGCGATGCGAAACCGAGTAGACGTTATCCACCCCGGAGATTTCGCTCATCAGGCGTTCCAGCGGGCGCGACACCAGGCTCACCACCTGGTCGGACGGAACGCCCGGGTACTGCACGAAGATATCCACCATCGGCACGGAGATCTGGGGGTCCTCCTGCCGTGGTGTGATGAGCAAACCCAGGATCCCGATACCCAGCGTGGCCAGCAACAGCAAGGGGGAAAGCGGGGAATGGATGAAGCTCTGGGCCATCTTGCCCGCGAGGCCCAGATCCCTTCCGTTCCCGTTGGCGGCATCTTCCTGCTGTTCTTTATGCTCGGACATGGTCTTTTCGGTCTCTATCTCTCTTTGCCTGGATGTCCGGGCGGGAATCTGCGATCTCCCGAAGCCCTGCCGCGGACCCTGACGGAAGCCGCCTAGCGGAAACGGGAGCCTGTCCGGGACCCGGTCCCGGCATCGATCCGCTCACCGGAGCGCACGTTCGCGTCCGGGGACTCCAGAATGCGCTCACCCGCCTCGAGCCCCGAGAGCACTGTCACCATGTCACCCTGCACCGAACCCAGACGAACCATCCGAATGCGGCTGGTGCCATCCCCGTCGATCACGACCACGCGCGGCAAGGCACCGCCGGGGACAATCGCGGAGAGCGGGATACGCACCACGCCGGCAACCGTCTCCGAGCCTGGAATGTGCACGTCCGCGTACATCCCGGGCCCTCCGGGGACACCCCGAGGAAGGTCGAACTTGACGGTCACGGTGTGACGCTGGGGATCCGCGATGGGGAAAATCTGCGCGACCCGCGCATCCACCTGCGTCTTGCCCACATCCAGGGTCACCCGAATCATGTCACCCACGCGAAGTTGCCCGACCAGCCGGGCGGGGATGTCCGCCTCGACGCGCAGGAACTCGACGTGGCCGAAGGTCACGAGCGGCTGCCCCGGCTGCACCGTGTCGCCCTCCTCGACGTGCTTGCGCATGATCAGGCCCGAAAATGGGGCCACTGATCGGGTATCCCGGATCGCTGAATCGATTTCTTCAAGACGCGAGCGCCCTTGCTGCCACCTGGCGGCCGCCTGATCGACACCGACGCCGCGCGAATACAGGTCTGCCTGGCGATCGAGCGCCGGATCGCCCAGGCCCGCGACGGAGCCCATGGGACGGGTAATCAACTGGTCGAACATCGATGGAATGCCCATCCCGGGCATCTGACCGATGTTCCTGCTCTGGGGCGAAGCCACCTCGCGACCGAATTGCATCTGCGCTTCGCGCATCGAGGCCTCAGCGGACCGCAATTCAGCCAGTGCCTGCTGTCGCTGCGCGGAGAGTCTTTCGTCGCTGATGGCAACGAGTACGTCATCGCGGTCGAAGAAGTCGCCCTCGGCGCCGGCGACCAGTGTGACCCGGCCCCCGATCTGTGCGGTCAGCGTCACTTCCCTGAAAGGCACTACCGTGCCGCTGATGGTCTGGTCCCCGGCAGAAGCGGCCTCGACCGTTATGATTCTCCCGAACTGGGCCTGCGCGATCCCCACAAAGGTGAACAGCGCCGCAGTCAGGGCAGCCAGAAGGAGTCTGCTTGGAATCATCGTCATCTTCTTCATACCGCTGGTTCTTGAGTGTAGGCGTCGCCACCTGCTCCCGGGAATCCTCGCATCCTCCGACAGACGAATCCGGTACGCAACAACGCTCGTTTTACCACAACTGCAAGGACCCATGTGGACCCGGCAGACCACCCTGCGAGCCTGTTTCCAACCCTGTTCCGAGCACGAAAAAAACCGAAATAGCGTCCAATATCAACCTCATAGGAACCCCGGTCATCATTGCGGGCCACGCAGCGGCACTGGCATACTCTCGAAAAATTTCCGCCTGGCGAAGATTCATCCCGGCCCTGCGACGTCTGGCGGAACCGTTCCAGCAAGCGCTTCAGCCGCATGTCGCCGAGCCCCAGAGCATGGGCATACAGGGCCGCATTGTCACACACAATGCGGCGCCGGTAGAACTGCCTGAACAGCCCGAGCGTCCGCGCGTGACCGCTCGTGATTCACACCACCGGGGGATCCTACCGTGAACACTCCGATCGAACGTATCGCCGAGGCTCTGGAGCGGGCTTTCCCCCGCTTCCGGGCGGAACCCGAGGGAACGCATCTGGCGTGGTCGTTCGATGCCCGAGAGGGCTTCAGGCCCATTCTGCGCATGCAGCTTCCGGACCTCCCGGACCTGTTGCACATCGAGCGGCAGAAGCAACTCGCGGAGCGCAATACCCTTCAGTTCACCTTGGGCCTTCCCGCCAATCATATGCTTCTGTGGGGTGCTCGGGGCACTGGAAAGTCCTCCCTCATCCGCGCGCTTCTCGGCCGCTACGGCGCCGAAAATCTGCGTCTTGTCGAAGTCGACACCCAGGGCCTCGGCCGGTTGCCCGATCTGGTGGAGCCGCTGGCCCGACGAGACGAGCGCTTCGTGATTTTTGCCGACGACCTGGCGTTCGATGCGGACGACGCGGGTTATCGGGCGCTGAAGGCGCTGCTGGATGGGCGCCTCGGGGGGCTGCCCGAAAACGTGCTGCTGTATGCCACCTCCAACCGGCGTCACCTCGTTCCCGAGCCCCGGCACGAGAATGAACCGGGTCCCGATTCCGAGCTCCATCCAGGCGAAGCCAGCGAGGAACGCATTTCGCTGTCCGAACGCTTCGGACTTTGGCTGGCCTTTCATCCGCTGCTGCAGGAGCAGTACCTTGATGTGGTGCGGCACCATCTTGCGCGCCTGGGCGTGCACGTTCCCGAGACCGAGCGGGAGACGGTTGCAGTCGAAGCCGTGCGCTTCGCGACCCTGCGCGGATCACGCAGCGCCCGCGTCGCCAGCCAGTTCGCCGCCGACCACGCCGGCCGACGCCGGCTCATTGACGTCCGATGATCCGTCGCGTGGTTTCCCGCTGCAGGAACTGAAAACCGCGCGTTCAGTCCATGTTGTCGAGGATCGCGCGAGTGACCGCAGTGATTTCCGCGGCGACCTTGATCGGGGCACGGCTCGCCTGCGCGATCGCCGTATCGGGATCCTTCAGGCCGTGTCCGGTCAGGGTGCAGACAATGCTGGAGCCTTCGGGAATACGGCCGTTGCGGATGTCGCGCAGGGCGCCGGCCACCGAGGCCGCTGACGCGGGCTCGCAGAACACCCCCTCCTGCTCGGCCAGCAGCTTCTGAGCCACCAGGATTTCCTCGTCCGTGCACTCGTCGAACCAGCCTCCGGACTCGTTCTGCACCTTCCAGGCAACGTCCCAGGACTGCGGATGGCCGATTCGGATCGCGGTCGCTACCGTGTCCGGCTGATCGACCATCGCTCCGCGCAGGAAAGGGGCACTGCCACTGGCCTGGTACCCCACCATTTTCGGACGCTGTCCCGCGTTCCCGCCACCCGCGAACCGGCAATGGCCCTTGCAGAAGGTGCAGGCCTCGGTGACGTGTTCCCCGGACACCGCTGACAGCTCGCAGTACCCGATCCAGTGCGCGGTGATGTTGCCGGCATTGCCGACCGGCAGGCAGTGGTAGTCGGGCGCGCGACCCAGTTCCTCGACGATTTCGAAGGCTGCGGTTTTCTGGCCCTGCAGGCGGTACGGGTTGACCGAGTTGACGAGCGTCACCGGCGCTTCGGCCGCCACCTGTTTCACCAGGCGCATGCCGTCATCGAAGTTCCCCTCGATCTGGATGACGACCGATCCGTGCATCATCGCCTGGGCCAGCTTGCCCATCGCGATCTTGCCATCGGGAATGACGACGAACGCGGTGATGCCGGCGCGCGCGGCATACGCCGCCGCAGCCGCCGAGGTGTTTCCGGTCGAGGCGCAGATGATCGCCTTGGAGCCCTCTTCCACGGCCTTGGTCACGGCCATGGTCATGCCCCGGTCCTTGAAGGACCCGGTGGGATTCAGGCCCTCGAACTTCACGTAGAGTTCGACATCCGGACCCATCTGGCGCGGGATGTTGTTGAGCCGAATCAACGGCGTATTGCCCTCACCGAGCGATATGATCCGGGTGTCGTCATGGACCGGGAGGCGGTCCCGATAGCGCTCGATCAGTCCGGTGTAGCGATGTCCAAAAGCCATGTCGAGGGTTTTCCTGTATGCAGTATGGGTGTCAGCGGCCAAGGGCTTCCATGCGGATGCGGGTCACCGGCGAAGTCAGATGCGCAAGAGCTTCCAGCCGGGCAATCGCCGCCTGCATATCCCCCTCCCGGACCTGGTGCGTCAGAATGATGATCGTGGCCTCGCCGCGTTCGGGGTCGGGTTCGCGCTGCAGGATCGCCTCGATACTGATGCTGTGCTCACCCAGCACACGGGTGATGTCGGCCAGCACTCCCGGGCGATCACAGGCACGCAGTCGCAGGTAGAACGAGGTCCGGACCTCGGTCATCGGAAGAATCGGACGATCGGACAGCGCGCCGGGCTGGAAAGCGAGGTGCGGCACCCGATTTTCCGGGTCCGCGGTCAGCGCCCGAACCACGTCCACGAGATCAGCCACGACCGCCGAAGCCGTGGCTTCGGCGCCGGCGCCGGCACCGTAATAAAGGGTGGGCCCAACCGCGTCCCCGTGCACCAGTACCGCATTCATCACGCCGTCGACGTTGGCGATCAGCCGTCGCTCAGGGATCAGTGTCGGATGCACCCGAAGCTCGAAACCGCCTTCGGCGCGCCGGGCAATGCCCAAGTGCTTGATCCGATACCCGAGCTCGTTGGCGAAGGAAACGTCCTCGCGGGTGATCCGACTGATGCCCTCGATGTGGATCCGGTCGAACTGCAAGGGGATGCCAAACGCAATTGCGGCGAGGATGCAGAGCTTGTGCGCTGCGTCGATCCCCTCGACATCAAACGTGGGATCGGCTTCCGCATACCCCAGGGACTGCGCCTCGGCGAGCACATCGGCGAAGTCGCGGCCGTGGTCGCGCATCTCGGTCAGGATGAAATTGCCGGTGCCGTTGATGATACCGGCCACCCAGTCGATCCGGTTACCCGCCAGTCCTTCGCGCAGGGCCTTGATGATCGGAATCCCCCCGGCGACCGCGGCTTCGAACGCCACCACCACACCCCGCTCATGCGCCCGCGCAAAAATCTCGTTGCCATGCAGCGCGATCAGGGCCTTGTTCGCGGTCACCACGTGCTTGCCCGCGGCGATGGCACGCAGGACCAGCTCCCGTGCCGGCTCGGTTCCGCCCATCAACTCCACGACGACCTCGACTTCGTGATCGTCGACCACCTCGACCGGATTGGAGGTCAGCCGCACATCCTCAAGATCGCAGGCGCGCGGGCGCGACAGATCCCGTGCCGCGGCGGCGACCACCCGGATGCCACGGCCGGCTCGCCGCGAAATCTCATCCGCATTCCGTTCCAGCACGGCGACCGTGCCGCAGCCTACGGTCCCCAGACCGAGCAATCCGATTTTGACGGGTTTCATACGTCCATTATCCTTTCCGCGCGTGCGAGGGGTTCAGGAGGCAGCCGGGCCAGGCTCCACGCTTTCCTTCGGAGCGTCGGCCAGAAGGGCATCGGCCCGAAACATGGCCTTGATGCCCCGTAGTGCCTGCCGGCTGCGCTGTTCGTTTTCGATCAGGCTGAAACGCACGTGGGTATCGCCGTAACTGCCGAATCCGATTCCCGGAGAAACCGCCACCTTGGCCTCGATCAGGAGTTTCTTCGAAAATTCCAGCGACCCAAGGTGCTGATAGGCTGCCGGGATGGGCGCCCAGACGAACATGGTGGCCCGCGGCTTTTCCACCTTCCAGCCGAGCGCATTCAGGCCATCGCACAGGACATCGCGGCGCGCCCGGTATAGATCGCAGATTTCCCGTACGCAGTCCTGCGGCCCCTCGAGGGCGGCAATCGCCGCCACCTGGATGGGCGTGAA
>SLNI01000275.1 GCA_007133115.1 Thioalkalivibrio sp.
AGATGGCGCGCTCGCACACTGAAACGCTGCTCGTTCCCGGTGCCGAGCCCCAGCTCCGCGCGGATGGCCGAACGCAAGGCGTCCAGGCCCTCGCCGGTCACGGCCGAGACGCGCAGGGCATGCGGCGAGCCGCCCGGCATAAGATCCGCCTTGTTCCAGATCTCCAGAACCGGAATGCCGGGAAGATCGGGAAGATCCGCGCGCACCTCGGGCCGCGTCAGGTCGCGGATCTCCAGAATCATGTCGGCCGCGGCCGCGGCGCTTCGGGCCCGTTCGATGCCGATGCGCTCTACCGCGTCGTCACTTTCGCGCAGCCCGGCGGTATCGAGCAGTTCCACCGGGATGCCCTCGATCGCGATGGGCGCGCGCAGCACGTCGCGGGTCGTGCCTGCCACCTCGGTGACGATCGCCACCTCCGCATCCGCCAGGCGGTTCATCAGACTGGACTTGCCGACGTTGGGGGCGCCGACCAGCGCCAGCCGCATGCCGGTACTGAAGACGCGCGCCGGCCGCATTCGCGCCACGAGCGCGTCCACCGTCCGGGCGAGTTCGCCGGCCCGTCGCGCGACCTCCGGGGCGACGGCCGATTCGAGGTCGGTTTCCCCGAAATCGATCTCGGCTTCGATCAACACCCGTAGATCGCGAATTTCCCGAGCGATCGGTTCGATCGTTTCGGCGAGCGCCCCGTCGAGGCTGTTGCGGGCCAACCGTGCCGCGGCCGCGGTCTGAGCGTGGATCAGATCCGCGACCGCCTCGGCCTGGGCCAGGTCCATGCGCCCGTTGAGGAACGCGCGCTCGGTGAATTCGCCAGGGCGGGCCAGGCGAGCACCGAGCCGGACCGCGGTCTCCTGGAGGCGATGCAGCAGAACCGGGCTGCCGTGACCCTGCAGCTCGACCACATCCTCCCCGGTATAGGATGCAGGTCCGGGGAAGGCGAGCACGAGCCCGTCATCGACCGGCACGCCCTCGCTATCCCGAAAAGGACGATGCCCGGCGCGCCGCGATGGCGGCAGGGGCCCGGCGATGCTCGCGGCCAATTCGAAGGCCCGCGGCCCCGACAGGCGGAGCACCCCGATGCCGCCAACGCCCGGTGGGGTGGCAACGGCGACGATGGTGTCCGCGTCGCCGGCCAAGGGGTCAGTCCTTCTTGTTCGCCGCGGCGTCGATCTTGCGCGTGATCACGTACTGCTGGCCGATGGAGAACAGGTTGTTGGTGAACCAATACAGCACCAGACCCGCCGGGAAGAAGGCGAAGAACACCGTGAACACGAACGGCAACGCCATGAAGATCCGCTTCTGGATCGGATCCATCGGGGGCGGATTCAGCTTGTACTGGATGATCATCGTGACGCCCATCAGGATGGGCAGGATGAAGTAGGGGTCGCGGGTGGACAGATCCTGGATCCACAGAATCCACGGCGCCTGGCGCATCTCCACGCTTTCCAGCAATACCCAGTACAGCGCGATGAACACCGGGATCTGCACCAGGATCGGCAGACAGCCGCCCAGCGGATTGATCTTCTCCTTCTTGTACAGCTCCATCAGCGCGGTGTTCATGCGCTGCTTGTCGTCCTTGTAGCGCTCCTTGAGCGCCTGCAGCTTCGGCGCCACCGCGCGCATTTTCGCCATCGAGCGGTAGCTGGTCGCGGACAGGTGGAAGAAGGCCAGTTTGATCAGGATGGTCAGGATGATGATCGACCAGCCCCAGTTGCCCACGAAGCCATGGATCACCCGCAACAGCCAGAACAACGGCTTGGACAAAAAGGTGAAGATGCCATAATCGACGGTCAACTCGAGGCCCTGGGCGATCTCGCTGAGTTCCATCTGGCTCTTGGGACCGGCCCACAGCCGCGTGCTGAACGTTGCGGTCTCACCCGGAGCCACGGTCATCGGCTCGGAATGGAGCCCGATCAGGTACTCGAGGCCGGTTCCCGCCTGCACCGCGCGGGCGTACAGGGCACTGACCTCATCCGCGTGTGGAACCCAGGCCGACATGAAATAGTGCTGGATGATCGAGATCCATCCGCCTTCGATTCGCTTTTCCAGCGGCGACTGGCGCAGGGACTCGAAATCCTCCTTGTTGTACTTGCCGTCGAAATAGGCGGCCCCGGTAAAGGTGTACAGGAAGAAAGACTCACGGCTCGGGGTGGGGCCGTGGCGCAACTGCCGATACTGCCGACCGATCCACGGCTCATCCGAGAAGTTGCGCACCTCGTGGTTGACTTCGACCAGATGCGTGCCGCGGGTGAACACGAAGGTCTTGGTCACCTCGACCAGGCCGTCCTCCGAGGTCCAGGTCATGGGTACGCGCAGACTGTCCTGCCCGGAAGCCAGTTCGAAGCGGTTGGCGTCGGTGGCAAAGACCGCATGGTGCGAGGGTGCGCGACCCGCGGTCTCGATGCCCGGAAGACGATCGTGGGTCAGACCGCTCTGCGCCACGTAGCCGCGCAGGCGCTCGTCGAACAGGCGCACCGGAACCGGCGGTTCGCTGAGGTCTACGGGAAACCCGAGCAGGTCCGCCTGTACGATCGTTCCACCCCGGGTATCGATGACCATATCGAAAAGATCGGTGCGCACGTTGATCTGTCGGCGCCGGGTATCGGCAACGGCCACCGCCTCCGGTGTTGCCGCAGGCGCGGCGCTGTCGATCTCGCCGGCGACGGCTTCCGGCACGTCCTCGGGGACGAAATCCGGATCCTCGATGACGGTATCGGTCATCTGTGGCGCGGTGGGCTGCGGCTGAACGCCGTAGTCCTGATTCCACGCCTGCCACATCAGGAAGAGAACAAAAGCCAGCGACAGCCAGAGGATCGGGCGCAGATTTTCCATGAGCAAGCCTACTTCCTGGAATCGTGAGTCTGGGGCTGTTCAGGCACCGGATCGTAACCACCCTCGGCCCAGGGATGACAGCGGGACACGCGCCGCACGCCCATCCAGAGGCCGCGCAGCGCACCGTGGCGGGTGACCGCCTCGGCGGTGTATTCCGAACAGGTCGGATGATACCGGCAATGCGGGGCCATGAACGGCGAGATCGCGTATTGATAGAAACGGATCGGCAACAGAACCACGCGGCGCATCATTTCACCTTCTCCAGCAGCCGGTCCAGTTCACCGCGAACCTGTCGGGCGTCGAGTTCGGCCACTCCGGCGCGCGACAGTACGATGATGTCTACCGGTGGCAGACTGGCCCGGCGGTGGCGAAACGCTTCGCGCGCCGCGCGCTTGACGCGATTGCGGTCCACCGCGCGCCGCGCGTGCTTGCGACTGATCGCGAGCCCGATACGCGGATGTTCCGCAACGGGCTCCTGTGATCGATAGAGCACCATCAACCGGCTACCGGGGATGCGTCTGGCGCGCGCGAAAACGTGCTGGAAGTCCTTCCCCGCAAGCAATCTCAGGCTGCGGGGAAACGGATGCCCCGGGAGCGGTTCCGCAGACGCGACCGTCCCGTCCAACGCACCGGCCTCGGGCGTTTCGCGCCGAACCGGACGTTTACGGGCAGAGACGCTTGCGCCCCTTGGCGCGACGGGCGCTCAGGATCTTGCGACCGGCGCGGGTGGCCATCCGCGCACGGAATCCGTGCGTGCGGGCTCGATGGATACGACTGGGCTGGAACGTCCGCTTCATGGCGAGATATCCGGAAAACAAAAGGGTAAAGGGCGGTGAAAGCTACCTGTGTGGAGCATCAAAGTCAATCCTTTGGTAGCCGGTTACCCCCCGCTCCAGGCGGTGGCATGCCAGGGCCGGATACGCGTAGACTCAAGGATTGTAGCCCTCTCGCCGGAGTTCATGGGTGCCAACCGATACCCTGTGGTCAGCCTGCCTGGATCGTTTGCAGGGAAAGCTCTCCGAGCAGCAGCTGAACACCTGGCTGCGGCCTTTGCACGCCCGGGAAGAGCCGGACGGGCAGTTGCGGCTGCTTGCGCCAAACCAGTTCGTGATGGAACACGTGCGGGATCATTTCCTGCCGGCCATCAAGGGCACCGTCGATGAACTGGGCCGGGGTCACCAGGCCTGGCAGGTGGCCCTGGGCATTGGGGGTCCGGATGCAGGCAAGGTTCCGGAAGCGGCTCGCAAGGCATCCGCGGTTCGACCTGTCAGCCCGGTTTCCAACCTGAATACAGCGTTTACCTTCGAAACCTTCGTCGAGGGGAAATCCAACCAGTTGGCGCGTGCGGCGAGCCTGCAGGTCGCGTCCAACCCAGGGATCGCCTACAACCCTCTGTTCATCTATGGGGGCGTGGGCCTCGGGAAGACCCACCTGATGCACGCGATCGGGCACCGGATCCTCGATCGGCTGCCCGAAGGCCGCATCATCTACCTGCACTCCGAACGCTTCGTCGCCGACATGATCAAGGCCTTGCAGCACAACGCCATCGACGAATTCAAGCAGCACTACCGCACCGCGGACGCTCTTCTGATCGACGACATTCAGTTCTTCGCTGGAAAGGAACGTTCCCAAGAGGAATTCTTCCATACATTCAACGCCTTGCTTGAAGGGCAGCAACAGATCATCCTGACCTCGGATCGCTACCCGAAGGAAGTCGAAGGCCTCGAAGAGCGTTTGCGTTCGCGCTTTGGCTGGGGACTGACCATTGCGATCGAACCGCCCGAACTCGAAACCCGCGTCGCAATCCTGCAACGCAAGGCCGAACAGGCCGGCGTCGAGCTTCCCAGTGAAGTGGCCTTCTTCATGGCCAAGCGGATCCGTTCCAACGTGCGGGAACTGGAAGGATCACTCCGGCGGGTGATCGCCAACGCGCACTTCACCGGGAAGGCGATCACGGTCGATTTCGCCAAGGACGCGCTACGGGACCTGCTTGCCGTGCAGAGCAAGCTGATTACACTGGAGAACATTCAGAAGACGGTTGCGGAGTATTTCCGCGTCAAGGTCAGTGATCTGTTGTCGGCACGCCGCAGCCGCTCGATCACCCGGCCACGACAGATGGCGATGGCGCTGGCCAAGGAACTGACCCAGCACAGCCTCCCGGAAATCGGCCAGGCGTTCGGGGGCCGCGACCACACGACCGTGATTCACGCCTGCCGCAAGGTCGCTGAACTCCGGGAGAGCGACTCGAATTTCGATAACGACTACAAGAATCTCTTGCGGACGCTGAGCAGTTGAACGGGTGGAAGAACATGGGCGCTAACCTGTGGAAATCCTGTGCGGCTTTTGGGGATGTTCGGAAACCGGGTAACGGGGCTCCTCTTATCCACAGGATGGCAACAGGTTAGACGGAGGATTTCGGGGCTTTTATCGTACTTAAGTTATTGTTTTAAATAAATTAAATATATTCAAGTCTGTTTTCGGTCCGCCCCTTATTACTACTAATTTCATATTCTTTAAAGATCATAGGAAAACGCGACATGGACCTTTCCTTCGGCCGAGAGAGCATGACCGAAAGCCTGCAGCGTATCGTGGGTGCCGCCGAGAAGCGGTTGACCATGCCGATTCTTGGTAACGCCCGGATACGATCCTCCGACGGAGGCGGTATCCGGTTGGACACCACCGACCTCGAGCTGGCCTGGCGTGCGACGGCTGAAGGAAACATCTCAGAGAACGTCGATACGACGGTTTCGGTGCGAAAGCTGCTCGATATCGTGAAGGCCGCGCCAGCGGACGCAACTGTGCAGGCCCGGGTTGAAGGTGAACGATTGACGGTCGGGTTTGGAAAGTCGCGTTTCAGTCTGGCGACACTGCCGGGTCACGACTTTCCGGAGTGGGAAGCCGCGGAGATCGAGCATTGGCTGGAGATCCCGCAGCGATTGCTGCGCAGACTGATCGAAGCCACGATGTTTTCGATGGCCCAGCAGGACGTTCGGTACTACCTGCAGGGCCTGCTGCTCGTCGCGCAGGGTTCGTTACTCCGGGCAGTGGCGACGGACGGCCATCGTCTGGCGATGAACGAAGCGACCCTGGAAACGACGATCGGGGCGGATCAGGAGTGTATCGTTCCGCGCAAGACCGTCCAGGAACTCCGCCGAAATCTTCTGGATGACGAGACGCCGGTACGGGTTGGGTTTGCGCCTGGACAGGTGGCCTTCGATTTCGGGACAGCGCGTCTGACCAGCAAGGTGATTGACGGCCGGTTTCCGGACTACGAACGCGTAATTCCGAAGGATCTCCCAGGCAGCCTCACGGTCGATCGGGAAGTTCTGCGGCAGGCGTTGGCACGGGTCGCGATCGTTGCCAGCGACAAGTACCGCGGGGTGCGCTTGATGGTCGGGAAGGACGGCTGTCGACTGGTTACGCACAACGCCGAGCGTGAAGAAGCCGAAGAATCGCTTTCCGCGGAGTACGAGGGTGACGACGTGGAAATCGGATTCAATCTGAACTACCTGGTCGATGTGATGAATGCGATCGGGGCCGATCGGATTCACATGGCGCTTCGAGATGGGAATTCGTCCGCGTTGATTCAGGCGGATCCCGCCGACCAGGCCCGTTACGTTGTGATGCCGATGCGGCTGTAGGGTTTCCATCCGCGTCCGCTCGCGAAACGATGGGAACCCACCAAATCAT
>SLNI01000192.1 GCA_007133115.1 Thioalkalivibrio sp.
CTCCGTCGCGAGCCGGTAATCACTCGATCACCTTGGGCACGAGATAGAGGCCGCCTTCGACTGCCGGCGCGAACTCCTGAAAACGCTCGCGCTGGTCCGTCTCGGTCACCGCGTCGGGGCGCAGACGCTGTTCCGCGTCCAGGGGGTGCGCCATCGGTTCGACGCCGGCGATGTCGGCACCCTCCAGCGTTTCCACGAACTCGAAGATGTCGCTGAGCGCCGAAGCGAACCCCTCAGCCTCCCGGTCGTCCACGGCCAATCGGGCCAGATGGGCGATCCTCCGGACCGCATCACTGTCAAGGGACATGATTCAAGGTTCATCGTATAGTGTCGGGGGAGCGCCAAGTTACCACAAAGCCCACCTTGCCCAAAGCACTGGGTGCTTGCTAGAGTTTCGCGTCCTTCCCCCCCTGTCACCGCCGGATCGAGCCATGTTCAAACGCGTTTTGGGGCTTTTCTCCAACGACATTTCCATTGATCTAGGCACCGCCAACACGCTGATTTACATGCGTGGACAGGGCATCGTGCTGAACGAACCGTCGGTCGTCGCGATCCGACAGGATCGGGGGCCGGGCGGTCCACGCTCGATCGAGGCGGTCGGCACCGAGGCCAAGAAAATGCTCGGGCGCACCCCGGAGAACGTCGTGACCATCCGGCCGATGAAGGACGGCGTGATCGCCGACTTCACCACGACCGAGAAGATGCTTCAGCATTTCATCAAGAAAGTGCACGAGCGTCATGTCTTCCGCCCGAGTCCCCGGGTCCTGGTCTGTGTTCCCTGCGGAGCGACGCAGGTGGAACGCCGAGCGATCCGTGAGTCGGCTTTTGGCGCCGGAGCCCGCAAGGTCTATCTGTTGCAGGAGCCGGTCGCAGCGGCCATTGGCGCGGGCATTCCGCTGGACGAAGCCGTGGGCTCCATGGTGCTGGACATCGGCGGCGGCACCTCCGAGGTTGCAGTGCTCTCGATGAACGGGATCGTCTATTCGGAATCGGTCCGCATCGGGGGCGATACCTTCGACGAGGCCATCGTCTCTTACGTGCGCCGCAACTATGGCGTGCTGATCGGCGAAGCGACCGCTGAACGCATCAAGCACGCGATCGGCTCGGCGTACCCGGGCAAGGATCTACTCGAAATCGAGGTCAAGGGGCGGAATCTGGCTGAGGGCGTGCCGCGTTCCTTCACGCTGAACAGCAACGAGATCCTGGAGGCATTGCAGGACCCCCTGCACGGGATCGTCTCGGCGGTGCGCACCGCGTTGGAGCAGACGCCTCCCGAACTGGGCGCCGACGTCGCGGAGAGGGGCATCGTGCTGACCGGTGGTGGCGCCCTGTTGCAGCATATCGACCGCCTGATCATGGAAGAAACCGGTATTCCCGTGGTCATCGCCGAGGATCCGCTCACCTGCGTGGCACGCGGCGGTGGGCGGGTGCTCGAAATGCTCGACGAAAAACGGGTCGACTTCCTGGCCAGCGAGTAGTCGTTCCCGCCAGCCGGAGGACGTGTCATCGACAAACCGCTGTTCAGCCTCGGGGCATCGCCGATCCTGCGCCTGCTCTCCGTGGTTCTGATCGCGATGGCCCTGATGGCGCTCGATCACCGTTTCAATCAGCTGCAGACCGTCCGTAACGTCCTGACGCTACTGGCCTATCCGGTCCAGGTTGTGATCGATGCGCCCATCCGGCTCGGGAGCCGCATTCTGGATTCGTTTTCGAGCCATGAGCAATTGGTGCTTGAAAACCGGCTGCTGCGGTCCGAACTCTCGGAACTGCGCGCGCGGCAACTGCGGTTCGAAGCGCTGAAGATGGAAAACGAGCGTCTCAGGGCGTTGCTGAACACCTCCGGTCAGGCGACCGAACAGGTACAGATCGCGAAACTGCTCTCGGTGGATCTCGATCCGTTCCGCCAGCAAATCGTGATCAACAAAGGTAGCCTGGACGGTGTCTACGCGGGCCAGCCCCTGATCAATGCCGACGGGGTGATCGGGCAGATCCTGACGCCGCACTGGACCAGCTCCACGGCACTGCTGATTTCGGATCCGGGACACGCGCTACCGGTGATCGTGGCGCGTACGGGCCTGCGCTCGCTGGCCGTCGGTACCGGAAATCCGCGCCGGCTGAACCTGCGCCATATCCCGCCCCAGGAGGACATCGAGGAGGGCGACCTACTGCTCACATCGGGGCTGGGGGGTCGTTTCCCGGCGGATTATCCCGTGGCACGCATCGTCTCCGTTGAACATCAGCCGGGACAACCCTTCCTGCTCGTATCGGCGGAACCTCTCGCCGCGCTGGACCGCTCACGTGAGGTTCTGCTGCTCTGGACAGAGTCCTCCGAGCCCGAAGAGCCACCGGATGCGGCGGAATGACCGGGGGGGCGGGTATGCCGGTACCGGTCGCGCTGTCGTTGCTGGCTGCATTCGCGCTCACCATCGTACCGATGCCGGACGCCATCGCACCGGCTCGTCCGGAGTGGGTTCTGCTGGTTCTCGTTTACTGGGGCATGGCCTTTCCGCGGCACGTCGGGATCTTCTCGGCCTTCCTGGCGGGACTGTTCCTCGACGTGCTGCAACACCAGTTACTCGGACAGACCGCGTTGTCTCTGGCCGTCGCGATGTTCATCGTGCTGCAGATCTATCCGCGTCTTCGGGTGTTCCCGGTGTGGCAGCAGGCAGTCGTCGTCGCTTTGCTGGTGGCTCTGGTTCGGCTGCTCGGTATCTGGATCCGGGGCGCCACCGGGTTTCCTCCCCAGAGTGATCTTTACTGGAGTCCGATTCTCACCAGCGCGTTGGTCTGGCCCTTCGTCTACCACATTCTGCGCGATGCCCGAAGGCGCTGGCTGCTCCATCTGAAATGAGCCCGGAAACCCCATAAAAACAGGATCCTCAAATGGACGACAAGACACGAGTCGAAATCGAAGCGGCGGTATTTCGCCACCTGTTGCGCCATCTCGATGAGCGGAAAGATGTACAGAACCTCGACTTGATGAACCTTGCGGGTTTCTGTCGGAACTGCCTCGCAAAATGGTACGTGGCAGCCGCTGCCGACAAGGGAATCGAACTCGATCTCGAACAGGGGCGGGAAGTCGTATATGGCATGCCCTATGCCGAATGGAAGCGGAAGTATCAGCTGGAAGCCAGTCCTGAGCAGATCGCCGCCTTCGAACAATCACGGAAACCAAAGGGTGCACCCGATGCATGACCACGGCCTGATCACCGAAACCTCCGATCTTGAGGAATTCGTCCAGGCCTTGTCTGAGAGTTCATGGGTGGCTATCGATACCGAGTTCATGCGGGAAAAGACCTACCATCCACAGCTTTGCCTGATCCAACTGGCCACCCTGGAGCATATCGGTTGCGTCGATCCGTTGGCGCTGGCCGATCTCTCCCGATTAATCACCCTGTTGAACGATCCCGGCGTACTCAAAGTGTTCCACGCAGCGAGCCAGGACATGGAAGTTCTTTACCATGTCACGGGGAAGGTTCCAGCCCCTGTTTTCGACACCCAGATTGCCGCCAGTCTGCTGGGACACGGGGAACAAATCGGCTACGCGAATCTCGTTCAGAACGTTCTCAACCATGAACTGGACAAGACGCAGGCACGCACGGACTGGTCTCGGCGTCCTTTGCAGACGGCGCAACTGGTCTACGCTCGCGACGATGTGCGCTACCTCGCCCAGATGTTCGTGCTGCTGCGGGAGGAGCTGTCCGATGCGGGGCGACTCGAATGGTTACAACCGGAGATGGACGCACTGTCCCGCCCCGAAAACTACCGTCCCGATCCGGAAGGCGCGTGGCGCCGAGTGGGCGGGCACAAGCGGATGAAATCGAAGGAACTCGCCGTGTTGCGGGAACTCGCTGCATGGCGCGAGAACGAGGCACTGGCGCTCGACCGCCCCCGTCGCTGGATCCTGAGCGACGATGTACTGGTGGCGGTTGCCCGCGCGCGACCTTCCGATCGTCGAACACTGCAGGATCTGCGAGGCTTCCCCAAGAGCTTGCGGGATCAACAGGTGGATACGTTTCTGGAGGCCGTGCAAAAAGGGGACGCGGCGCCGAAAGAGTCCTGGCCCGAAGTCGTGCGCCCGCGCTCCCTCACCGAAGCCGAGGAAGTGCTCGCAGACATGGCCCTGGCCCTGTTGCGCGAGCTTGCACGCCTTCAACGCGTTGGACCGGAAGCGGTAGGCAGCCGCCGCGACGTGATTGCGCTGATCCGGGGCGAAGATACGGCCACGCTCGCCCGGGGATGGCGACGGCAGGTGGCGGGCCTGGAACTCCAGCGCTGGCTCGCTGGCGAGACGCACCTGCGTTGCTCCGGACGCTCGGTCGAGATACGTGATTCAGTGGGCGCCCCGGTAAACGAGTCCCGCTGAACCCCTTCTACCGCAAAAGAAAACGACGGGTTCCCTGCGGGACACCCGTCGTTTTCGCGATCATTGTGCCGGATCGGAACCCCGCACTCCGGCAGGAAAGGTCAAGCCGTGCTGTACACACCGCGACGCGGTGACACCAACCGCCCCTGGCGCTTCAGGTAAGCGAGCGTCTGGCTGATGTTCTTTGGGTCGATCCCGGCCGCCACTGCCTGCTCACGGATCTCACTGATGCCCATCGAAGGCTGCGTAGCGACGATGTCGCAAAGCTTCTGACTGATGGTGCCGCCGGAGATACTGCCGCGACGACGTCCACCCGAGGCGCGCGCTTTCGGAGCGCGTCCACCCATGTCGCGGATCTGGCGATCGATCTCGGCCAGTTCAGTACGGTGCCGGGCCACTATTTCCTTGCGCTTCTGCTTCAAGGCTTCACGCTTCTTCCGCAGTGCTTCCGCCTGATGCTCGGCCTCCTGCTGTTCACGTTCCCGAGCGAGCGCATATAATTCCTCAGCACTCAAATCCGAGATGCTTTTCTTTTCCGCAGCCACGAACTGTCTCCTGTCGTTATGGGTATGTTCAAGACTCCCGAAACCGGGAATTTGTTCCAAATAAAATAATGCAAATTGCCAAAACAGACAATAACCGCGAATGCGAGGGCCTTGCGGTTTTACATTCCGCGCCGGATGAGTCTTTTCATGAGGCGGAAATAACAAGCGCGGCGCTGGGATTTTATACGAGGATGGGGATCCCCCACCCGGCCTCGGTCCGGCTCGATCTGCGAGGGCGC
The DNA here is from genome assembly GCA_007133115.1 of Thioalkalivibrio sp. Lineage (GTDB taxonomy): Bacteria > Pseudomonadota > Gammaproteobacteria > Ectothiorhodospirales > Ectothiorhodospiraceae > Thioalkalivibrio. The sequence goes on from SLNI01000192.1 coordinate 5,151, forward strand.
GCAGCAGGCCAGTGGCGGTTGATCAATGGTAAGGAGATTCTGCGGTTCAATGCCGAGGCGTTTCGCGTCGACTGGCAGGCACATTTCCCTGCCACGGTGGCACATGAAGTCGCACATTCGATCGTGTATCGGCGCTTTGGCCTGAAAAGCGTGAGGCCCCATGGTCCCGAATGGCGGGACGTCATGAAAACCCTGGGATTCCCACCCGACGTCACCCACCGCACGCCGCTCACCGGGCGCCGAAGTCGCATTTACCTGTATCGCTGCGCCTGCCAGGAGCACCGCCTCGGCCCAAGACGCCACTCCCTGCTGCAAAAGGGCAGCCACCGCTATCGCTGTTCCTGCTGCGGTACACCCCTGAGCTTTCTGGATCGCTTCGAGTGGAGGAAACAATAGACAGGCGCAGGGATGCGCTCAGCACTGCAGCAGCCGGTCGATCTGCTGGCAGACGTCGTCGACTGTAATCAGGTCCATGGCATCCGGGTGGCGCACGCGCGCTCCCCACTGCAGGTTCTCGGGATCGCTGTTGAGAAACCGGCGCACGGCCTCCGGATAACGATCGATGACGTAGTCACGGTTGCGGTAAGGCCCGGTCCTCAGGGGATTGGATGTCGCATAAAGACCGATGGCCGGCACGTCGAACGCGCTTGCCAAATGCACCGGGCCGGAGTCGGGTCCCACCAGGCATCGGCTGCGCGCGATCACGGCAGCCAGTTCCTTGAGGCTGGTACGGCCCACAAGGTCGATCACCGGCCGCCTGCAACCGGCGGCGATGGCATCCGCATACTGCCGCTCCCGGGGCGACTTCCCACCGGTAAGCACCACCCGGAAGCCGCGAGCGGAAGCATATTCCGCAACCGCCACGAAGCGCGCCACCGGCCAGTCGCGATAGTTGCGGAACCGCTGACTCGAACACGGGCTGATCGTCAGCAGCGGCTCCCCGGCGGGGAGTTCGCGCTGCGCGTAGGCGAGAGCCTGATCGTTCAGGGGAATGTCCCAGCGCAGTTCACGGTCCGAAAGTCCAGCCTGCTCCAGAAAACCGAAGAACCCGTCCAGCACGTGTTCCCGCGGCCGCGCCGCAATCCGCTCCCGGGTGAACAGCCACTGGCCGTTGACCGCCCGTTCGCGGTCGAACCCGATCCTGCGGCGCCCCTGCAGGCTCGACGCAATGAGGCTGGCGCGCAAGGAGGCCTGCATCTGGAGAATGACGTCGTGGACTCGCCCGCCCTCGGCCTCGCGCAAGCGGCGCCGGCAACTCCGGATACCGTC
>SLNI01000204.1 GCA_007133115.1 Thioalkalivibrio sp.
ACACAACCACACGAGCCCCGATCTCCGGGAGGCTGGCCAGCGTCGAGAGCGGCACCTCGACCTCATAGCCCACACCACCGACGTCGAGCACCACGCTCTGCAGTTCGCGCACGCGGAGCACGCCCTCCAGCCGCGCGATCATGTGCGCGCCTCCGTGGCACCGGAATGGCGGCCGGCGTAGGCGAGACTTTGCTCGGTGTGGGCATGGCACACGGCGATGGCCAGGGCATCCGCGGCATCTGCGGCCAGCGCGGCGTCGATCTTGAGGATCTGCCGCATCATGTGCTGAACCTGGATCTTGTCCGCACGGCCGCTGCCGACGACGGCGAGCTTGACCGCGCGTGGCGCATATTCGAACACCGGGAGACCGGCCTGGGCCGCGGCGCAGATCGCCACGCCGCGCGCCTGCCCGAGTTTCAGGGCGGACTGGGCGTTGCGGGCCATGAACACGGACTCGATCGCAAGCACATCCGGTTTCAGCTCAGCGATCACCTGCATCACGCCGGTGAAGATTTCCCCCAGACGCGCCCCGATGGATTCCGCCGCAGGCCGGATCACACCATAGCCGCAGGCCCGCAAACGTCGCTCGCCGGTATCCACGACAGCGAAACCGGTGATGCGGGAACCGGGGTCGATGCCGAGGATGCGCATCCGGTTCAGTCGCTCAGGGATTCGGGGAAGTCGGCGTTGGTGTAGACGTTCTGCACGTCGTCGAGGTCATCGAGCATGTTCAGGAGCTTCAGTACCGACTGCGCGGTCTCCTCATCCAGCGGCGCGAGGGTCCCGGCGCGCATGGTGAGTTCAGCGTTCTCGGGCTCCAGCCCCGCCGCCCGCAGCGCGGCCAGGACCGGTTCATAGGCATCCGGGTCGGTGAGCACCTCGATGGCGCCGTCGGCGTCGACCTGCACATCCTCTGCCCCACCTTCGAGCGCGGCTTCCATCACCGCATCATCATCGGTTCCGGGCAGGTATTCGATCACGCCTTTCTTATCGAACAGGTAGGCCACGGAGCCGTCGGTACCCAGATTCCCACCGGTCTTGGTGAACGCGTGGCGCACCTCGGCCACGGTACGATTGCGATTGTCGGTCATGCAATCGACGAGGATCGCCGCGCCGCCCGGGGCGTAGCCCTCGTAGCGGAGTTCCTCGTAGTTCACGCCTTCCAGTTCCCCGGCACCGCGCTTTACCGCGCGATCGATGGTGTCGCGGGTCATGTTGGCGGCGAGTGCCTTGTCGGTCGCCAGGCGCAGACGCGGGTTGGTGTTGGCGTCGGAGCCCCCGGCACGCGCGGCCACCGTGATCTCACGGATCAGCTTGGTGAAGAGTTTGCCCCGCTTGGCATCCTGAGCGTTCTTGCGGTGCTGGATGTTTGCCCACTTGCTGTGACCGGCCATGGTGCGTCCTGGGAATCTTGAAAAGGGTCTGCGTCAGTTTACTGCGCTGCCCGGCTGGGCGCGCAGCCGGATGCCGAGCTCGCGCAGCTGCGCCTCGGAAACCTGCGCGGGGGCCTCGGTCAGCGGACATGCGGCGCTCTGGGTCTTCGGGAACGCCATCACGTCGCGGATACTGCCGGCTCCGGCCATCAGCATGACGAGGCGATCGAGCCCGAAGGCAATGCCGCCGTGCGGCGGTGCGCCGAGGTTCAAGGCCTCGAGCAGGAAGCCGAATTTCTCCGCTGCCTCGGTTTCACTGATGCCCAGCAGCTCGAAGGCTGCGGCCTGCATCTCCGGACTGTGGATACGGATCGAGCCGCCACCGACCTCGGTACCGTTCAGCACCATGTCGTAGGCGCGCGACAGCGCCGTCCTCGGGTTGGCGCGCAGATCCGCGGGATCGGCCACGGCCGGCGCGGTGAACGGATGGTGCAGCGCATAGAAGCGCCCGTCCTTGCCGTCCCACTCGAACATCGGGAAATCCACCACCCACAGCGGTCGCCAACCCTCGGCGACCAGGCCACGATCCTGGCCCAGTCGCACTCTCAACGCACCCAGACTCTCGTTGACCACGTTGGCCTTGTCGGCGCCGAAGAAGATCAGGTCGCCGTCGGCCGCGCCGGCACGTTCCAGGATGGTCTGGATCACGTCATCCGGCAGGAACTTCAGGATCGGCGACTGCAGACCCGGCGTGCCGTCGGCGATACGGTTGACCTTGATGTAGGCGAGTCCGCGTGCCCCGTAGCGACCGACGAAGTGCGTGTAGTCGTCGATCTCCTTGCGTGACAGCCCACCGCCACCCGGCAGCCGCAATGCGGCCACGCGCCCCTCGGGGTCGTTCGCGGGACCGTTGAAGACCTTGAAGTCGACCGCACGCATGACCTCGGTCAGTTCGGTGAATTCCAGTGGGATGCGCAGATCCGGCTTGTCGGAGCCGTAGCGTGCCATCGCTTCCGCGTAGCTCATGCGCGGGAAGGGATCGGGGAGTTCGACATTGAGCACTTCGCGGAACAGGGTCCGGATCAGCCGCTCGTTCATCACCATCACGTCGCTTTCGTCGACGAAGGCCATCTCGATGTCGAGCTGGGTGAACTCGGGCTGCCGATCAGCGCGCAGATCCTCGTCGCGGAAGCAGCGGGTGATCTGGTAGTAGCGGTCCATGCCGCCGATCATGAGCAACTGCTTGAACAGCTGTGGCGACTGCGGCAACGCGAAGAAGCTGCCCGGATGGGTGCGGCTGGGCACGAGATAATCCCGCGCCCCCTCGGGGGTGGCCTTGGTCAGCATCGGCGTCTCGATATCGAGGAAGCCCTCGTCGTCGAGGAAGCGGCGCAGGCTGCGCGCCGCCCGCGCGCGCAGGCGCAGCCGCTCCTGCATCGCCGGGCGGCGCAGATCGATGTAGCGATAGCGCAATCGGGTTTCCTCGCCCACGTCCTCATCGTCGAGCGGGAACGGGGGGGTGCGCGAGGCATTCAGCACCTCCAGCCCGATTCCGAGGACCTCGACGGCGCCCGTGTTCAGCTCCGGGTTGATCGTACCCTCGGGACGCCTGCGCACACGCCCGGTCACCCGCAGCACATACTCGTTGCGGGCCTGTTCGGCGCGCGCGAAAACCTCGGGGCGGTCGGGATCGAACACCACCTGTACCACGCCTTCGTGGTCGCGCAGATCGATAAAGATCACGCCACCATGATCGCGCCGGCGGTTGACCCAACCGCACAGGGTGACCTCCGAGTCGAGTTGCGCCTCGGTGACGAGTCCACAGAAATGAGTCCGCATTGCGCCAGATCCAGGAAAGAGCGGCTCGGTCCGCCGCGTTGTTCGGGCCATCGGGCCGGTGTGCGGCCCGTGAAAAAGGGCATCGGATGTTACGTTTTGGGCACCCTGGGCGCAACCTTCGCGGCCGCCGCAGCCGCCCCGGGCGAGGGCCAGCTGGGCGCGACGACGCCGAGTGACATCACGAACTTGAGGCCGTCTTCCACCGACATATCGAGCTCGATCGCCTCCTCGCGCGGCACCATGATCACGAAACCCGAGGTCGGGTTGGGCGTGGTCGGAACGAACACGGTGACGACTTCCTGTTCGGTGCGGTGCTGGACCTCGCCGACACCGATCCCGGTCTGGAAGCCCAGGGTCCACAGTCCCCGGCGCGGGTACTCGACCATCAGCACGCGGCGGAAAGACTGCTGTCCATCCTCCAGCACCGTGCGCATCACCTGTTTGACCGCGTTGTAGATCGAGCGCACCAGCGGGATGCGGTCGACGATGGAATCGCCGATCTCGAACAGGCGCCGCCCCACGAAGTTGGCCGCAACCAGGCCCGTAAGGAACACGATCACGATCGCCACCACCACCCCGGTTCCGGGAATGCTGAATCCGAGCATGGCCTCTGGGCGCCAGCTGGGAGGCAGCAGAAGGATCGTGAAGTCGAGCAACTCGACCAAGAGCTTGATGATCAGCCCGGTGACGATCAGCGGAACCCAGACCAGCAACCCCGCGATCAGGTAGCGACGCAGGTGGATCAGAAAAGGGTGGCGGCTCAAGCTGCGTCGGTCGAGCAGGAACCCGAGCCGCAGGCCGGCGCGCCGCCCCCACCGGAATCCTTGGATTCAGGCTTGTTCTCTTCCTTGACGTTGCGGCGTTTGTCTTTCTTGAAGTCGGTCTCGTACCAGCCGCTCCCGGACAGCCGGAAACCGGCCGCGGACACCAGCTTGGTCATTTCACTGGCACCACAGGACGGGCAGTCGGTCAGGGCCGGATCGGAGATCTTCTGGATCACCTCGGTCCTCTCGCCGCAGGCGCGGCACTCGTATTCGTAGATCGGCATATCTGGAACTCCGGATACAGGAATCGGATGGGCGTATTATGCGACCGAATTTTGCGAATTAAAGCACCACCCTGCGACAATCGTGCGAACAGGGGCCATCGCCGGCCCCCACCGCGGCAAAACCGGGGAAAACCAATGGCCGACAAGATCGTGATCATGCTCCTGAACGTGGATCTGAAGCGCCTCGGTTCGCTCGGAGCGCCGTTCTTTCAGGCGACGATCGCCGCCGTGATGGACCTCGAGGTCGAAGTCTACTTCGCGGGACCCAGCACCCGGCTGCTGATCAAGGGCTTCGCGGATGTCATTCACCCGGGCTCCGCTCGGGAAAAATCCGTCTACAGCTTCATGCAGGACGCGCACGAAGCGGGCGCCCGTTTCTATGCCTGCACCGGCGCCATGGAGGAGAACGGTCTGACGCTGGAGAACGCGATCCCCGAGATGGACGGGGTGCGCGGGGGGGCCGCCTTCATCAGCGAGGTCATCGAGAGCAACGTGGTGACCCTGACCTACTGACATGGATCGAAGCGGCCTCTCGATCCTGATCACGGGATGTTCTTCCGGCATTGGCGAGCACGTCGCCCTGGCGCTGCATGAGCGTGGCTACCGCGTGTTCGCCACTGCGCGCAGGAGCGAAGCGGTTGCCCGCCTGAAATCCCGGGGTCTGGAAGCGCTGCAACTGGACCTGGACGATCCCAGCAGCATACGAAGCGCGGTGCAGGAGGTGCTTTCCCGCACCGGGGGTTCGCTTTACGCGCTGTTCAACAATGGCGGTTACGGACAGCCCGGAGCGGTCGAGGATCTTTCCCGCGCGGCGCTGCGGGCCCAGCTGGAAACCAACCTGCTCGGCTGGCTGGAGCTGACCAACGCGGTGATCCCGGCGATGCGTCGGCAGGGCCGCGGCCGCATCATCCAGAACAGTTCGGTGCTCGGCTTTGTCGGCCTGCGCCTGCGCGGCGCCTACGTCAGCTCCAAGTTCGCGGTCGAGGGTCTCAGCGACGTGCTGCGACAGGAACTGCACGGAAGCGGTGTTCACGTGTCCCTCATCGAGCCTGGTCCGGTCCGGAGCCACTTTCGAGCCAACGCCTTCCTGGCCTACCGCCGTTTCATACGACCGAAGGACAGCCACTGGCGGGAGACCTACGCACGTGCGGAACGGCGGCTCACGCACCATGAGCGCGATGCGCCGTTCACGCTGGGGCCCGAAGCCGTGCTGAAAGCGGTGGTGCATGCACTGGAGGCGCGGTGGCCGCGGGCCCGATACCGCGTGACCTTCCCCACGCATCTGTTCGCAGTGCTCAAGTGGCTGCTGCCGACCTGGGCAATGGACGCGGTACTGCGCGCGGTTTCCCGGGGCGAAAACCGGTGAGTCCGACGCACGTTCCGACCACCGGGTGAACCCATGAACATCATCTTCTTCGTGCTGATCGGCGCGGCGTTTCTTGCGGCCGCCTGGAGGGAACTGACCGAGATCGGCACCGACAGCCAGCCCATGCAGGAGCTTTCACAGGCGGCGATCACGTCCGCAGGCAGCGCCGTGGAACTGGCCATCGGCCTGGTGGGCGTGATGGCGCTGTTCCTGGGTCTGATGAAGATTGCCGAAGCAGGCGGGCTGCTGACCATCCTGGCGCGACTCCTGCGACCGATGATGACGCGCCTGTTCCCCAGCGTGCCGCCCGACCATCCGGCGATGGGCGCGATGATCCTGAATTTCTCCGCCAACATTCTGGGCCTGGGCAATGCAGCCACCCCGTTCGGCATCCGCGCGATGCAGGAACTGAACAAGCTGAACCCCCACCCCGGGACCGCCACCAACGCGATGGCGCTGTTTCTCGCGATCAACACCTCCAGCATCACGATACTGCCCACCGGGGTCATCGCGCTGCGCGCCAGCCTGGGCTCGGCGGAACCGGCGGCGATCCTGCCCACGACCCTGTTCGCGACCGTATTCGCCACCACTGTCGGGATCACCAGCGCACTCATCCTGCAGCGTTTCTTCCTGCCACCGGCGGTATCCGAAGCCCCCCCAGGCGAGGCTGCGGGAGACTCCGGGCACGATGCCGACGCCGCGCTGCAAACCCGGGATGAAGAGGAACCCGACGCCGCCGAACCCCAGCCCATGGCCATCGACGTTCC